>NZ_JADBTB010000250.1:0-12579 GCF_020246405.1 Microcystis sp. M083S1 | reverse complement strand
GGGGAAGTAATTGACGTTATAATTAGCCATAGTTTTCCGTCAAAATTCGATTTTGTCTCTTAAAACCCTGATTAATCGGTTTTTAGAGCTAATTTTGACTCTTGGTCTAATCTGCCTGTCTTCCTTGCTGTGACTGACTTATAAATTTTTGGAGATGTCTAATAAAAATCTCGCAAATCCCCACCCCCAACGGTGGGGATTTTTGCTAGGGATTAACCGACAGATAAAGAGCGATCGCCTCATCAATGATAGCGGCGATCGTTTTGCCTTCCCTCTCAGCCTTCCCCCGGATAAGCGGATCATGCTCCTTAAGAAGGCGAACGGCGATCGTCTTTTTAGAGCGAATCCCAGGATATTGATTGATCCCCTTGGGATTGTGAACCGTACCTTTAGGGACTCCTTTACCAGCCATATTTTTACCTGAAAATCTTTAACACATTCCATGCTAACACGGCTAAAGAAAATGTCGATTATTCCTTGCTGACGTGCTATAATAAATCTTATCAACTCAAGGGCAAAGTGAGGGCAAATGAAGAGCCACCGAACCGGACATCTAACAAGAGCCTAATCGGTGGTAATCCTATTATAAAGACCCCACCCACCCACCCCCAAAAAACCAAACCATCGAATGACTCGATCGATTCCCTAACTCGATCAAATAATCCCACTAACCCAAGCGCAAAAATCATGAACTGCCCACAATGCCAATCCTCAGAAATTTACCGAAAAAGCCTCGAAAGCCTTAACATTTACTGCGATCACTGCGGCCACCAACGGCAAACGGAACAAGTAAAAAAATCTCTGGCAACGGCACAGAAGCGAAAAAAAGCTATCCCCGCCACCTACTAAATATCGATGTGTATATATGCCCAAGCGATCAAAATAAATACTCTTTTGCCATCAACAACGGCAATGGGATCGCGGCTTTTTACGAATTTGAATCAGACCCATATTTAAGCGGATGCTATGACTTGATCGAGGAAGCATTAGAATTTAGTGGACTTTTTCAGTTACTATTTTCTTGCACTAACATCAGATTTTAACAGGTCAAAAGACCTATTTTAAAAGGGTTTTACTATTATTCAGCAGACCCTAATTAGGATAAACTCGCCCTTTCCAACCTCCCCCTTGGCCGCGCCAATAACGCAGGGCAGAATCGACGGTCATTAAACTATAAAAGAGGGCAATTAGGGGTAAAGTTAAAGCCCGCAGGGGGGATAATTTATATAGCCTTAAAGTCGGGCTATAGGAGAGGGCGATTAGTAATAAGGTGACGGTGCTAATTATAATAATTGATGTTTCTTTTAAGACCAATCCCCAGATTAAACCCAAGGGGGCGGCTAAATAGGTTAAAAACATCCCGAAAATTGTGCCGATTAACCAAAGTATTGAGTAATTTAGTTGTGTGAAGGCGGTGCGGGCTACCATATTCCAAATGCTGGCTAAATCGGGATAGGGACGGAGACTATAGGTGCTTTTTGTTAATCCTAACCAGATGGATTTCTCGCTATTTTCGGGGTGATTTTGCAGATATTTTTTAACTGCAATTGCCAAGGAACAATCATCAATTAAAGCTTGTTTAAGAATCTCAATACCGCCAATCTTTTCTAGGATATCTCGGCGAATTAAAATGCAACCCCCAGCGGCGGCTGCTATCGGGGAATTAGGATTATTAACTAGGGCAAAAGGATAGAGTTTCTCGAAGAAAAAAACAAAGGCAGGAATAAGAAATTTTTCCCAAAAACTGTCACAGCGTAGCAACACCATCAGGGAAACTAAAGCTTGTTTTTCCTGTACTGCTTTAGTGACTAATTGGGTTAAATTATCTGCTGCGTGGGCAATATCGGCATCGGTGAAGAGAAAATAATCGGGGGCAAATTTCTCGGTAGCCTCTGTTATTCCCTGTTTCATTGCCCATAATTTACCCGTCCATCCTATCTCTAAAGGTTGTCCATAAATAATAGTTATTTGTCCAGATTTATGATATTTATCAGCAATTTCTTGAGCAACTTTTCCCGTGCCATCACTGCTTTGATCATCAATTAAAATAATGGAAAATTCTCCTTGATAATCTTGGTTAAAAAGGGAGGTTAAACTGATAGGTAAAACGTCGGCTTCGTTTCTCGCTGGGATAATTGCCGAGACTTTTGGATAATTTTTTAAAGGAGAAGTGACAGGATTAATTTTTTGGTTAGATAGCCAAAATTGTCCCCTGGCTAAGATTAAATATAACCAAATTATCAGCGATAGGGAAGTAACTAATAATAAGAAAAATGTCATAAGATAGTCAGCTTTCGATGAGAGAATAGGGAACAGGTTAAAAAGAGTAAGTAGGTAGGTGTTAAAAGTTGTCAGACACCCCCCTTATCAAGGGGGGGCAGGGGGGATCCCCCCGCCTATCGGCACCCCCCTTATTAAGGGGGATCCCCCCGCCTATCGGCACCCCCCTTATCAAGGGGGATCCCCCCGCCTATCGGCACCCCCCTTATCAAGGGGGGCGGGGGGGATCGAACCTAAAATCCATTTTTAATTTAATTATAATCAGCTACTTATCAAGTTTAGATGCACAACAGCTTAACCAGTTTGGGGTTTAACAGAGGGCAAATTAGGGTAAAATAAAAGCAAGTTAGCAAGATTAGGCGAGGGAGTAAATCATGGATTATGATGTCGTAATTATTGGGGGTGGACCGGCGGGAGGTCACTGTGGTAGATTATTAAGTGAAAAAGGTTATCGTGTTCTTTTAGTGGAACAACATTCTAGTTGGCAAGATAATAACTTTTCTAGTGCCGCTTCTCCCCTAGAAATTTTAGAACAATTCAATCTCCCCGAAACCGTAGTGGCTAGGTTTTGGAAAAATATCGAAATTATCTCCACTAGCATACATCATTTTTGGTCATCAGCGCAACCTTTAGGGGTAGTTTTTGATTTTGCCAAATTGCGAGAGTTTTTAGCGGCGGAAGTGCTGCGTTGGGGGGGAGAAGTTCGTTTAGGTTGTCGTTATCTGAAATATCAACAGATGGAGGATCAGCTAACTGTTTTCTTGAAATCAAAAGGAGAGGAAATTGAGACAGTTACTACTCGTTTATTGGTTGATGCCACGGGATACGCTAGAGCAGTTATGTATAAACATAGACGAGAAAAACCTGATTTTTTAAAGGGGGTAGGAATTGAATATTTAATTGCTGTGCCAGAAGTAGATTATCAGAAATATCAAGATAGTTTAGTATTTTTTCTCGGTCATAAATGGAGTCCTAAAGGTTATGGCTGGATTTTTCCTATGGATAATCAGCAATTAAAAATAGGAGCGGCTTGGTTAGAGGGAGAACATCCTTATATTGATGAAGTTAAGCCTTTAAAAAGTTATATTACACAAATTATTCAAACCTACATGAATCTCTCTAAATATGATATAATCGACATACATGGTTCTATTTTAGAATATTCGCTCAATCTGCAAGATATTTATTATCAAGAACCGAATATTATAGCGATTGGTGATGCTGTTTCTACGGTTAACTTTTTAGGAGGGGAAGGTATTCGCTATGCTATGAAAGGAGCCGAAATTGCTTGTCAATACATGGAAGAATATTTACAGGGAAAATCGAGTAGTTTTGCCCCTTATCAACAGAGGATGCAAGAATATTTTCAACCAAAATGGAATTTATCCGATCGCCTCAGTCGCAAAGTTTATTTAGAATATAGTGATGTGCGTATAGATCAAGGAGTATCCTATCTCAAGTATCTTGCCACACAGGATATAATCGACATTTTATTTTACTACAAATTTGAAAAATACACAAAAGGGTTAGGAGGATTTCTGCTGGGGAAATTACGTCAATGGTGGCGCACAATTTTCCCTAGTCAAAACCCCAGATAAATAAGCTAGGATAAAGCTAAGGAAACAATATTGGTAAAGACCGTGAGTAAGTTTATTCGCTACAGTACAATGATCACCCTGCTGGGCATTTTAGGAGCCTGTAGTGGCAATCCTGCCCTAGAAAATCGTCTGGCTGCCGATCCTAATCTACAAACAAATCCCATACCAGAAAACTCTCCTAATAACCAGCAATTACCCGCAAATTTTCCCGCAGAAATTCCTCGATATAGTCAATCAGAATTATTATCCGTGCAGACAAATCCTGATAATACCGGTGGGCAAACCCGGTGGCAATCCAACGATCCCAGCAATGCGATCGAGGCTTTTTATCAACAGGAATTAGTTAATAATAATTGGGAAATTATCACTCCCTTTTCTGGGGAAGGAGTCAATAGTACCCTAACGGCCCGTCGAGATAATTTAGAATTAACTATCACCATAACTGCTACTTCTCCCAATACCGAATATAGCCTCGATTATCGTCCAACGGGAACCCCGATTGCTTCCCCTAGTCCCTCCCCCATTTCTTCCCCCTTACCCAATCTTAATCCCACCAGTTTTAACGATCTCGAATCCTTACCTAATCCCTTAAAAAGCCACATTCAAGACTTAGCTAGATTAGGAGTATTAACAGGTAATAACAATCAGTTTAACCCTAATGATACAATAACGCGCCGAGAATTTGCTCGCTGGTTGTTACAGGCTAATAATGCCATTTATGCCAATGTAGCGGGTAAACAAATCCGTTTAGCTACTCCCAATAGTTCCCCAGCTTTTAGTGATGTTAAAAATAACGATCCCGATTATATTTATATTCAAGGATTAGCGGAAGCAGGGTTAATTCCCTCTCCTTTAACGGGAGATAGTAGCACTCTTTTATTCCGTCCCAATGCTCCTTTAACCCGGGAAGATTTAATCGCGTGGAAAGTGCCATTAGATATTAGAAAAGCTTTACCGAGCGCCAATC
The DNA here is from genome assembly GCF_020246405.1 of Microcystis sp. M083S1. Taxonomy (NCBI): domain Bacteria; kingdom Bacillati; phylum Cyanobacteriota; class Cyanophyceae; order Chroococcales; family Microcystaceae; genus Microcystis; species Microcystis sp. M083S1. The sequence goes on along the minus strand of NZ_JADBTB010000250.1, from coordinate 7,734 downwards.
TTGATACGATTAAAAATACTTGGGGTTTTCAGGATACTAATAAAATTAACCCGCAGCTGGTGCGCGCTCTTTATGCCGATTTTCAAAATGCCGAACAAGCCAATATTCGGCGAGTTTTTGGTTTTACTACCCTATTTCAGCCAAAAAGACCAGTAACTCGCGCTGAAGCTGCCGCTACTTTATGGTATTTTGGTTTTCAGGGTGATGGTGTTTCTGCTGCCGATGCTTTGCAGGGTCAAGATACGCAACAGAGTGGGGTTAATTGAAATTTGTCCATAAAAACTAAGGGTGTGTTAGGAAAATACAAGCACTCTTTTTGACATTTCTTCATATCTATTCAGAAAAATTAACAGAGGATTCTTGACCCTGCAGCTAGGGGAATATTTTATCCTAGAGATAGAACTCTGCTGCAGGGGATTTTGTTGGTGACTTCCGCTGCTATTAAAATTATGACCCATCAAACTCTCAAACTCGCCGGGATGAGTTGCGCTGGTTGCGCTGATTCGATCGAACGGATAATTAAATCTATCCCCGGAGTGATTCGATGTCAAGTTAATTTTGGCATGGAACAGGTGGATGTGGACTATGATCCCAAGCGTACCGATCTTAACACTATTCAAGCAAAAGTTAGGGATGCTGGTTTCCAGGCTACACCGATAACGGAAATTAATCTCGAATCCAGGCCAGAAAAAGAACTTCTCACTAAACTATCGATCGCTATTGTTATTAGTATTATACTTTTTATCGGTTCTTTGCCGATGATGACGGGTTTATCTCTATCTTTTATTCCCCACTGGTTACACGCTCCCTTATTCCAATTAATTCTCGCTACTCCCGTCCAATTTTGGTGTGGTCAAAGTTTTTATAAAAATGCTTGGAAAGCCTTTAAAAACCGCGCTGCCACCATGGACACTTTAGTAGTTTTGGGAACCAGTGCCGCCTATTTTTATTCCCTGTTTTTAACCTTCGGGAGCGATTTTATCGAAAAACAGGGGTTTAATTCCCATGTCTATTACGAAGCATCAGCTATCGTCATTACTCTGATTTTACTCGGTCGTTTCCTTGAAAAACGTGCCAGAAAAGAAACGGCCGCCGCTATTAAACAATTAATGGGATTACAGGCAAAAACTGCTAGGGTAATTAGGGAAGAACAGACGCTAGATATACCAATAGAAGAGGTGAAGGTAGGAGATATAATTTTAGTGCGTCCGGGAGAAAAAATTCCCGTCGATGGCATAATTATCCAGGGCAGTTCTAGCATTGATGAATCGATGGTGACGGGGGAAAGTTTACCCGTGCGAAAAACTATCAATCAACAGGTAATCGGGGCGACAATTAATAAAACCGGTAGCCTACAAATGCAAGCGTTACGAGTGGGAAAAGATACGGTTTTAGCTCAGATTGTCCGATTAGTGCAAACCGCGCAAGCATCAAAAGCACCTATACAAAGATTAGTCGATCGAGTGACCGCTTATTTTGTGCCGGTGGTGATGATTATTGCGGTAATAACTTTCCTATTTTGGATTCTCCGCACGGGTAATCTCACCCTCGCTTTGATTACAATGGTGGAAGTCCTAATTATCGCTTGTCCCTGCGCGCTAGGATTAGCTACACCCACCTCGATTATGGTGGGAACAGGACAGGGAGCAAAACAGGGAATTTTAATTAAAAATGCCGAAAGTTTAGAATTAGCCCAGGGCATTACTACTATTGTTCTAGATAAAACGGGAACTCTCACCCAGGGGAAACCAACGGTGACGGACTTCTTGACTCGGGAAGGGGTGAGGGATGGACGGGAATTATCGCTGCTGCAGTTAGTCGTATCGGTGGAGAATCATTCTGAACATCCGTTAGGAGAAGCAATAGTTAGATATGGGCAGTTAAACCAGATTAAAACCCTAGAAGTAACCGAATTTGACTCAATAACTGGGGCAGGAGTGCAGGGAAAAGTCGGGTCGGATTTCGTGCAAATCGGTACACAACAATGGTTAGAACGTCAAGGAGTTGAAACAAAAGTTCTTAAAAAAGTCGCCCACGATTGGGAATGGCAGAAAAAAACCGTGGCTTGGATAGCGGTTAACGGGGGTTTAGAGGGGGTTATCGCCATTTCCGACGTTTTAAAACCTTTTTCTTCCTCAGTGATCGCCAAGCTCAAAAAAATGGGCTTAGAGGTGATGATGATGACGGGGGACAACCTCGAAACCGCAGAGGCGATCGCCAGCGAGTTGGGTATCCGGCGCTTTTTTGCCGCACTCCGTCCCCAAGAAAAAGCCGAAAAAATCGAATATTTGCAGAAAAAAGGGAAAATAGTCGCCATGGTTGGAGATGGCATCAATGATGCGATCGCATTGGCGCAAGCGGACTTAGGTATTGCCATTGGCACAGGGACCGATGTAGCGATCGCCGCTAGTGATATAACCTTAATTTCGGGAGATTTACAGGGAATTGTGAGTGCTATTGAGTTAAGTCGGGCAACAATGCGAAATATCAAAGAAAATCTCTTTTTTGCTTTTATTTATAACCTGATTGCCATTCCCATCGCTGCCGGAGTCCTCTATCCTTTTCTGCTCAATCCGATTATTGCCGGTGCTGCCATGGCTTTAAGTTCCCTTTCCGTGGTGACAAATGCCTTGCGATTGCGTCGAATTCACCCCAGGGTGGGGAATAATTTTCGTTAACAATTCTTAAGGAAAAACTAGAAAAATTAGCTGTACGGGGGATGATACCGTAGAAAAGGCAATAGAATAATCATCCTGATATGACTGACTCCCCTGAAATACCTTATTTATTACGCGCTGCCAAAGGAGAAATCTTACCCCGTCCTCCCGTGTGGATGATGAGACAAGCAGGACGTTATATGCAGATTTATCGAGAATTGCGGGATAAATACCCCAGTTTTCGGGAAAGATCGGAAAATGCCGATTTAGCGATCGAAATCTCCCTGCAACCTTGGCGCGCTTTTCAACCGGATGGGGTGATCATGTTCTCCGATATCCTCACTCCCCTAGCGGGAATTGGTATTCCCTTTGATATTATCGAAAGTAAGGGGCCGATTATCGATTCTCCCATTCGTACTCAAGCGCAGGTGGACCAACTTAATCCCCTCGATCCCGATCAGTCTTTACCTTTTATCAAAACGATTTTAAAAACCCTGCGTCAAGAGGTGGGAAATAAATCCACTGTCCTCGGTTTTGTCGGTGCGCCTTGGACTTTAGCAGCATACGCAGTGGAAGGGAAAGGTTCTAAAAGTTATTCTGTGATTAAAGGGATGGCTTTTTCGGAACCCTCGGTACTGCACCAATTTTTAGATAAATTAGCGGATATGATTGCCACCTATGTCCGTTATCAAATCGATTGTGGGGCGCAAGTAGTACAAATGTTCGATTCTTGGGCGGGTCAATTAACTCCCCAAGATTACGATGTTTTTGCCTTACCCTATCAACAAAAAGTAGTTCGTTTGGTGAAAGAAACCCATCCCGATACACCGTTAATTCTCTACATTAGTGGCAGCGCCGGCGTTTTGGAAAGAATGGGTAAATCGGGGGTTGATATTATTAGCGTCGATTGGACCGTCGATATGGCGGAAGCGAGACAGCGTTTAGGTAAATCGATGATGGTTCAAGGTAATATCGATCCGGGGGTTTTATTCGGTTCCCAGTCCTTTATTCGCGAGCGGATTCTTGATACTATTCGTAAAGCGGGCAATCAAGGTCATATTCTTAATTTAGGTCATGGTGTTTTGGTGGGAACTCCTGAAGATAACGTGCGTTTCTTCTTTGAAACTGCTAAACAAGCGGATCAATTATTAGCAGTTCACGCCTAGGATGTTGTGATCAAGGTTTAGGGAATAGGGGTTAGGAGGTAAGGAAATCGTCTGTAACACCCAACACCTAAGAGTGCATCCCATAATTTAAAATCTACTAAGTTGGGATTCTCTGATAACTTCTGTTAAAAAACTGTGCTTTCTAGGTTGTTTGTTTCCAATCCAGACTCTTGGGGGGTTCTACCCCCCAAACCCCCCGTCGGGGGACGAAGCGCCTCCCCCGAACCCCCCGCGCATTAGTTTTTTTGTGGGATGCTTACACGCAGCTGCTGATATATTTGTAATAATTTAAGAGTCACTGACCATTACTCATTTTTGATATTTCTGCAAAGTTTAGATGCAGCTCTCCAAAATCCGAACCCGTGACTCACTTTTTACTTTCACACTGTCCCCTAAATTCTGCTGGATCAATTAAAATAATGAAAAAAATATTTCTAACGGGTGTGAGTGGCTGTATTGGGCATTATATCGCCGAAATTTTACTGGAAAATCCCGACTATGAATTATATTTTTTAGTGCGTAATGCCGAGAAGTTAAAATTTACTTACCAAGGGCGATCAAATGTTCATATACTTTTAGGCGATATGGAAAATATTGGGGTATATGCCGAGCTTTTAAAAACAATGAATATAGCGGTTTTAATCGCTACCAGTTGGGGAGGAGAGGAGGAAAGTTATCAGATTAATGTGGTAAAAACCCTAGAATTAATTAGTTATTTAGATGCTCAAATCTGCGAGAAAGTCCTCTATTTTTCTACTGCCAGTATTCTCAATCAAAATAATCAACCTTTACCCGAAGCTGGGGAGATAGGAACTAATTATATCCGCACTAAATATATTTGTTATAGTAAATTTACTGACCTAGAAATCGCCGATAAAATTATCACTTTATACCCCACTTTTGTCTTAGGTGGTGACGAAAATAAACCCTATTCTCATATCTATGGCGGTTTACCGGATGTGTTGAAATATATCGGTTTAGTGCGTTGGTTTCAAGCTGATGGCAGTTTTCATTTTATCCATGCCAAAGATATAGCTCAAGTGGTGAATTATTTAATCGAAAATCCCGCACCAGAAAGTAAAATTGTTCTAGGCAATCAACGCACAACAGCTAACCAAGCAGTGGAGGAAATCTGTACTTATTTAAACAAAAAAATCTATTTTCGCATTCCTTTATCTTTAACTATTGCTAACTTTTTTATCAAAGTTTTTAACTTGCAGATGGAAGCATGGGACCGTTTTGCCATGAATTATCGCCACTTCACCCACATTAAAACCTATACTCCTGACGATTTTGGTTTAAAAAACTATTGTTCCACCCTCGATGATGTTTTAACCCTGCGAGGAATTCCCCGAAAAAAACCCTAAGTAGAGGGAACAGAAAAATATCTATAATTAATTCTGTCTGGATACTTACAGCGTTTCCTTAAAGATGAAGTCTAACCTAATGTCTCTCTTAGGTTTGGTGGGTAAAATGTATTCTAAGATACAGTGTTGCCGGCGAGTGAGTGGAACGAACCACAGAGACACAAAGGACACAAAGATCGATCACTACTATATAAGTTATCACACAAAGATAAGAGAGCCACCTAATTCCGCGACTGACTCCCCAAAACGAAAAGTTCCTACCTCACCATTAAGATAACTGCTCTATCGGTGACTCTTAAATTAGTACAAATATATGAACAACTGCGTGTAAGCATCTCACCGAAAAACTAATGCGCTCCGGGGTTCGGGGGATTCTACCCCCAACGGGGGGTTTGGGTAGGGTTGATTCATGAATCAACCCTACCTTGAATCAACCCTACCTTGAATCAACCCTAGGGGCTTGGGGGATTCTACCCCCCAAAAGCTTGGCTTGAGTGATAAAATCAGAAATAATGCCCAACTCTTAATGCCAAATAGACTAATCTTGAAATTGTCTAGCATGAAATTGAGCGTAACGACCATTAAGATTTAATAACTCTTCGTGATTACCCACCTCAATAATTTCACCCTTTTCTAAAACTAAAATACGGTTAGCTTTTCTGACAGTTGCTAATCGGTGAGCAATAACAAATACCGTGCGCTCCGTCATAATTCTTTCTAAAGCTTCCTGCACTAAAGCTTCCGATTCCGAATCGAGCGCTGAAGTTGCTTCATCTAAGATTAAAATTCTCGGATTAGATAAAACCGCTCGCGCGATGGCGATTCTTTGTCTTTGTCCACCCGATAAATTAACACCCCTTTCTCCCACATAGGTATAGTAACCCTGGGAAAGTTCACCGATAAATTGATGAGCGTTGGCAATTTTTGCCGCTTTTTCCACCTCTTGCAGATTAAAATCTCCCTGGCCAAAAGCGATATTTTGGGCTATAGTACCAGAAAAGAGAATATTTTCCTGTAAAACTACGCCAATTTGTCGCCGGAGACTTTTTAAAGTCACATCACGAATATCCACCCCATCGATTAAAATCTTGCCAGAAGTGGGGTCATAAAAACGCAATAAAAGATTAACTAAAGTGGTTTTTCCCGCTCCCGATGCTCCCACTAAAGCAATCATTTCGCCAGCGTGTGCAGTAAAATTAATATTTTTTAAAACCTGTCTGTCCTCATTGTAAGAAAAATTTACTTGACAATATTCAACTTCTTTGCTATGGAGTGGCAGATTGATCGCATTCGGTTTTTCGGTAATTGTTGGCAAAATAGCTAACAATTCAAAAATCCGATCCATGGAGGCTTGACCCTGTTTAAATTGATTATAATTACTGGTAATATGGGCGATGGGATCGATTAACATTGCCACCGCTGCCACATAGCTAACAAAGTCAACACCAGTTAAATTCTTTTGGGAAATTTGCCAACCCGCAAGGAAGAATAAAAAGATAACTCCCATCGCTTGCAAAAATCCCACCACGACGTATTGTAAAGCTTTGGTGGATTCTGATAGGTATTGAGCGCGGCGATTTTCCTCCGCTTCTTGAGCAAAAAGCTCGGTTTGATAATCTTCAGCTGCGAAAGCTTGCACCACACGAATACCGCCAAAAACTTCGGTTAATAACGAAGAAAGATTAGATATTTTCGCCTGAGCGCGACGAGCATATTGTAATAATTTTTCACCAAAAAATCCCACCAAAACTCCTAACAAAGGAGCGATAATAATGACAGCGATCGTCAATTGCCAGTTAACAATAAACATATAGGCAAAGACGACAATTAACTGTAAGGCTGAGGGGATAAAATCATGGAAAAATTTGTTAATTACTTCCCCAATGCGATCGATATCTTCCGTTAAACGATAGGATAAATCACCAGTTTTGGCCGTTTCAAAGTAATTTAAACCGAGGGTTTGCAGGTGAGCATAAACTTTTTTTCTTAATTCGAGAGCAATTTTTAAAGAAGCTTTCGCCATCAGGGAATCTTGTCCATACTGAGACATTCCCCGCAGTAAAAAAACCACTGCCCCCACCCCCGAAAGTGTGGCCAATGCTTGCACATTTCCCTCACCGATATATCTGGCCATTTGTCCAGCTAACCAAGCTAAAATCGGCCAAAATACCGTAAATCCGATCGTACAGATAAACGCCAAAATAATTGTTTGGGTTTGGGGACGGAGATAGGGAATGAGGTTCCAATAACTAGAGCGAGATTTCAAAATAATTTAGCGCCTTTAAATATAAGTATTCCTGCAAAATTAATTTGCTAGTTGAGACAGTTATCAGTTATCAGTTATCAGTTATCAGTTATCAGATTTAAGTTTTAAGTTTTAAGTTTTAAGTGAGCAGTATTAAATAGAAGTTTCCTACTGTCTTTTCACTGTTTACTGTTTACTGTTTACTGTTTACTGTTTACTGTTTACTGTTTACTGTTTACTGTTTACTGTTTACTGTTTACTGTTTACTGTTTACTGTTTACTGTTTACTGTTTACTGTT
>NZ_JADBTB010000025.1:0-22327 GCF_020246405.1 Microcystis sp. M083S1 | reverse complement strand
TTTTAATCCATTTATCTAGTTCCTCGATATCTTTTTTGATTTTCTGAGCCTTGTCCATAATTAAAGTTATTAAAACATTGACTTAGATTATAGCATTTTTTTCAGAAATTGGTTTCCACGTCTCAAATGTAAATGCTATATAACTGAACTGAATCCCTGAAAAATTATTAAACCCCTTGCCTAATTAACTTTTCACGGTTCAAGAACGGCAAAAATAAGGATTAAATGGCATAAAATCTGTGAATAGAGCATTTAATTGCTTATTATTCATTCTTAATTCTCCTGACTACTGACTACTGACTCCTAACCAACCAAGACAAATTTTGATTTTTACAACAGGTCTATTATAGCCAGTTTATTAACAATATGTTACAATAACCGGCGAGGGGGGAGTGACCGATATCTGGAACTTTTGGGCTAGAGATAGATTCTATCGATCAGCAGTCACCTCCTAGAGTAAGCTTTTAATCAGATGTTGAGGTTAGTCCATGGCCAATGTTTCCGGGCGGTTTGAAAAGCAAGAATACAGCCAAAACTCAGAAAATACCGTCACGGTGGTCAGTTCAGTCATGTCCGGTTTTAAAAAAGCATCTCCCCTGCAAAAGGGCTTATTTTGGGGAATAACCCTCAGTTTTACCGCCCTAGTTTCCGCTACTCTCGGGGCTGCCGTCGCTTTAATTAGTCCCTTACCCGCACCAATTGGGGCTATCTTCCAAAAAACGACTTTTCCCACCCAAACAGACATCCTTGAGGCCCAAGCTTGGAATAGCTTAATCAATCAGCAGCTTTCTCGTCCTGTTAATATTTTAGTTATGGGCATCGATCGAGTTTTAGATGCCAAAAACGGCGACGATGTATTTAAAGGTCGCAGCGATACCATGCTCCTAGTGCGCTTCGATCCTAGCGATAAAACCGTGAGAATGCTGTCTATCCCTCGCGATAGCCGCGTCAGAATCCCCGGCCACGGTTTCACTAAAATCAACGATGCCAACGTTCACGGCGGACCAACTCTAGCGGCGGAAGTGGTCAGTAATACTTTAGGGGATGTCACCGTTGATCGCTATGTGCGGGTGACTACCGATGCCTTTAAGGAATTAGTCGATTTAGTCGGGGGTGTAGAGGTTTATGTACCCGAACGAATGTATCATAAAGATGTCACCCAAAAATTAGAAATTGATTTACAAGAGGGTTGGCAAAATCTCAACGGCGACCAAGCCGAACAATTTGCCCGTTTTCGTAACCCGCAATACGGCGATATTGGTCGCGTACAAAGACAACAAATTTTATTAAAAGCACTCCAACAAAAGATTTTTAGTCCGACAATTCTCCCCAGTCTCCCGAAAGCAGTACAGGTTTTACAACAATATATCGATACGAATTTAAGCGTCGAGGAAATGCTGGCTATCGCTAATTTTGGCCGGGAAATTAAACAGGATGACTTGAGAATGATCCTACTCCCCGGCCGCTTTAATAGCCTCGAAGAATACGATGGTCGCAGTTATTGGATTTTGAACCGTCGCGAAATTAGAACCATTGTGGCTAACAATTTTACCGATAACTATGGGGGGGGAGAAACCTCCGTTTATAGTCTGCGGATTGCCATTCAAAATGCCACCCATACCAAAGGTTTAGCCCGTCGTACTCGTAATTATCTGGCCAAACGGGGCTACACAAATGTTTATATTAGCGATGACTCCTCCCAAAAGCTAGAAACCACGGCAATTATTGCTCAAAAAGGTGATATTCAGTCCGCTAACCTCTTGAAAAATCAATTGGGAATCGGTAAAGTAGAATCATCCTCCACTGGTGCTTTAGACTCAGACCTAACTATTCGGGTGGGTGATGATGTAGCCCAGTTTCTCGACGCTCAACAGTAACAATGTTGAAAAATGTTTTCAGTCTGGTTTTAATTATTTTGCTGGCGATTCTTTGGCTACTTTTCGCGGCCCGTCCGGTGGCTTTAGCCCAAGATAAAACGATTAACTATAGTTTTGCCCAGCTGCAAGATCGGGATTTTTCCCATCAGGATTTGCGCGGAGGAGTTTTCGCCGCTGCCGCGATGCGGGGAGTTAACCTAGAAGGGGCCGATTTATCCTATAGCATTCTCACCGAGGCTGTCCTCTTAAAAGCTAACTTAAAAGGGGCCGATTTAACCGCCTCTTTGGTAGATAGAGTCACCCTCGATTTTGCCGATTTAACTAATACTATTTTTACCGATGCGATCGCTACTCGCAGCCGTTTTTATGACACAATTATTACCGGGGCCGATTTCACTAACGCGGTAATTGATGCCTATCAGGTCAAGTTAATGTGTGAACGGGCCGATGGGATTAATCCGGTCACGGGAGTGGCCACCAGAGATAGTTTAGGCTGTGATTAGCAATTCCGGGCAGATTCTGGCTGACGGCACAAAAATAGCCTACCCCCTACACTCCGGCTGTCTCGATCGAGACAGCCGGGATGTAGAATAAAAATACTGAGCGAGGCTAGAGAAAGGAGAGGGACTCTTGATAATCGTCATCGATAACTATGATAGTTTTACCTACAATTTAGTCCAGTATTTGGGAGAATTAGCCTCCGAGTTCCCGATCGCTGTGCCGATCGAGGTCTATCGTAATGATAAAATCGATCTGGCCATGATCGAACAAATGCGGCCGGATGGGATTGTCATTTCCCCCGGTCCCGGTCGTCCAGTCGATGCGGGCATATCTCTGGAATTAATCGCCAAATTTGGCCCCTATTTGCCAATTTTGGGGGTCTGTCTCGGTCATCAAAGTATCGGTCAGGTATTCGGAGGGGATGTGGTCCGGGCCCCGGTCTTGATGCACGGCAAAACTTCCCCAATCTATCACAACAATGAAGGGGTATTTCAAGGCTTAGAAAATCCCTTTACTGCCACCCGTTACCATAGTTTGGTGATCGAGCGCTCCACCATGCCGGATAATTTAGAGATCACGGCCTGGGTGGAAGATGGCACGGTCATGGGAGTCCGTCATCGGGATTACCCCCACATTCAAGGAGTACAATTTCATCCCGAAAGTATTTTAACCACTGCCGGCAAGGAACTTTTAAGAAACTTTCTGCGATCCCTCTAGTGTTTACTAATCGCCAACCCCTGAAATTAACCTTAACTTGATTAATTCTGCATCTATATTTATGAAAAGGCGAGATTTTATCTTATCGGCGGGGACAAGTTTCTTAACCGTGGCAGTAAGCTCAGTTTTAGCGGAAACTAAACCGAAACCCACTAACCCCACTTCCCCCCAAAAACCCGATAATTCCCTCTTAGTTCAATGGTTGGGTCATAGTTGCTTTTTATTCACCGGAGGAGGGCAAAGAGTCCTCGTTAATCCCTTCCGGGCAATTGGTTGTACGGCGGGTTTTCCTTTGCCAAAAGTAGAAGCAGATATCGTTTTAATTAGTAGTCAACTCTGGGATGAAGGGGCGGCCGAGGGTTTACCAGGTAATCCGAAAATTTTGTTTGAGCCGGGGGCTTATGATCTGGGTAAATTAAAATTCCAGGGCATTAGTATCGCCCATGATCGCGTAGGTGGCAAACGTTTCGGCATGAATGTGGCCTGGCGTTGGGCCCAAGCGGGGATTAGTATTGTTCATTTAGGGGGGGCAGCAGCCCCAATCGAATTAGAACAAAGAATTCTCCTAGGTTCGCCGGATTTAGCTTTTATTCCCGTGGGAGGGGGTCCAAAAAATTATAATCCCCAAGAAGCAAAACAGGCGCTCGAAGTTTTACAACCGCGAATTGCTGTCCCGACGCAATACTTCACCAGTGCCGCCGATAAAAAGGCCTGTGAATTAGTGTCTGTAGATGAGTTTCTCAAGTTGGTCAAGGATAAAAATATCCGTTTAATCGAGGACAATAAATTACGGATTCGTGCCGCCGATTTACCGAAAAAAGGGACTCTCATTCGCGTGTTTGACTACCGCAATCTGTTAGAGAAATCCTAATTTTAGGAGCCAATGACCTAGGCCTATTGATTCACTAATTTTACTCGATAGACGGTGCTGTAGATCATCTCCTATTTCTCTAAAAATTGCTTCAACAATTTTATTAAAAATGTTTTTGCTGAAAGAATCTCGCTCTTTTTTTAGACAGGGATGGACGATTGCAGTTTTACTAATTGCCCTGCTTGTTTCCCTGCCAATTTTATCGGTGGCCAGTAGTTTATTAACTAATTCCAGTCAAGTCTGGCAACATCTGCTCGAAACTGTTCTCTGGGATTATCTAGTTAATTCTTTTTGGTTAATGAGCGGGGTGGGTAGCGGTGTTTTAATCATCGGTGTCGGCACCGCTTGGTTAACAACGATGTGTCAATTTCCCGGTTGTCAACAATTTCAATGGTTATTATTACTACCCCTTGCCGCTCCTGCCTATCTCTTGGCCTATACTTATACCAATATGATGGACTATTTTGGTCCGGTGCAGACGTTCTTAAGAAGTGTTTTTGCTTGGGATAGTGTCGAGGATTATTGGTTTCCTAATATCCGTTCTCTCTGGGGGGGGATTCTGATGTTAATACTGGTGCTTTATCCCTACGTTTATCTGTTAGCAAGGGTCGGTTTTTTAGAACAATCTGTCTGCACGGTGGAGGCAAGTCGCTCCCTGGGATGTAATCCTTGGCGCAGTTTTTTTACTGTCGCTTTACCCCTAACAAGACCGGCAATTATGGCGGGATTGGCTCTAGCTTTAATGGAAACTCTGAACGATTTTGGTACGGTGCAGTATTTCGGAATTAATGCTTTTACCACGGGGATTTATAATACTTGGTTCGGCATGGGTGATCGCATAGCGGCGGGGCAGTTATCCACAGTTTTAATGGTATTTATCCTCGTTTTAGTTTTCCTTGAACAATCCTCCCGTCGTCAAGCTCGTTACTATGAAATGACCAATCGTTTCCAGTCACCGACTAAGTACAAACTGGGATTTATTCGGAGTTTTTTGGCAATGTTCTCCTGTTTTGTGCCGGTATTTCTGGGGTTTATTGCCCCTGCTTTCTATCTGGCCTATCTAGCCTTTAATCATGCCCAAGAAACTTTTAATAATGACTTTCTTAGTCTATCGGGAAACAGTTTTTTTCTGGCTAGTTTAAGCGCAATTATTGCGGTAGTTTTAGCTTTAATTCTCGCCTACGGAGAAAGACTTAATCCGAATAAAACTCTTAAGGGTTCCGTGCGGATTGCGGCGGCTGGTTACGCTATCCCCGGCATTGTTATCGCAGTGGGGGTTTTAATTCCTATCGGGAAATTAGATAAATTTTTAAATCAAGGATTAAATATCAATTTAGTTCTGAGCGGCACGATTTTCTGTCTGATTTTTGCCTATATTGTCCGGTTTTTAGCCGTAGCTTTTTCCACGTTAGAATCGAGCTTAAGTAAAATTAAACCTAGTTTAGATGATGCTTCCCGCAGCCTTGGCTATGGCACCGGTGCCACTTTAATTAAAGTGCATATTCCTCTTTTGTCGGGGGGATTATTGACGGCAGCTATGTTAGTTTTTGTCGATGTGATGAAGGAATTACCGGCTACTTTGGTCCTAAGACCTTTTAATTTTGATACCCTAGCGGTGCGCGTTTATCAATACGCCAGTGATGAACGTTTGGTGGAAGCGGCGGCCCCGGCCTTGGCCATTGTCTTAGTGGGATTAATTCCAGTAATTTTTTTAAGTTGGCAAATTTCCCGACGGGCGATCGATTAAATCAGTTGGCGAGCGCCTGGCCGCTTAGTTCTATTTAGGGTTTGCGGCAAAAAGTTTGTTGGTGGGGTTAGGAGACAGGAGACAGGAGATTATTTTATTTATTCTCCCCACACCCCACACCCCACACCCTGCCTGCACGAAAAACTTTTTCGGTAAATCCTAGTTCTATAGTCTAGTACAAAATAATGTTACAGTTCTTGACAAGACTACTAGAGAGGGGGGGTGTCAGTGATAGGATTCCCTAAAACCCCTTTTCTTTATTTTTGTAGAGAGAACAAAATCCTATGACAGAACTTTCTGGAAAAGCTCCTAAGTTCGGTGGCAGCACGGGCGGTTTACTCGCCAAAGCCGATCTAGAAGAAAAGTACGCCATCACCTGGACAAGCAGCAAAGAACAAGTCTTTGAAATGCCCACCGGTGGCGCCGCTATCATGAACGAAGGCGAAAATCTCCTCTATTTGGCCCGCAAAGAACACGCGCTCGCTCTTGGTACCCAATTCCGGACGAAATTTAAGCCCAAAATCGAAGATTACAAAATCTATCGGATTTACCCCAGTGGTGAAGTGCAGTATCTCCACCCCGCTGATGGTGTCTTCCCCGAAAAAGTTAACGCCGGTCGTGAATTTTTCGGCAAAAAAGACCGCAATATCGGCAAAAACCCGGAACCGGCGACAATTAAGTTCTCTGGTGTCACTCCCTACGAAGCATAAATAATCCCTAAAATCGAGAGTGGGGAGTTAGATTTAGAAGCTATTTAGCCCCAAGATTTAACTTCTGACTCTCGATTTCTCTTATAGCAATCGGCAATCAATTGCTAGTTAGGGTTTGCGGCAAAAAGTTTTTCGTGGGGTTAGGAGTCACGAGTCAGTATTCAGGAGATAGGATGGTCACTGCGTGCGCGTTGCGGGGGGTGTTAGGGTGTTAGGGTGTTAGGGTGATGAGACAACTTCCCCACTTCCCCATTCCCCCACTCCCCCACTCCTTGATAATTCATAATTTATAATTCATAATTCATAATTCCTTCCGTTTCCTGAACCATCAAAATATGATCTTCCCCGACTTCGATCGCTTTCGTCAACTCGCTGGTCAAGGTAACTTTATTCCTGTCTATCAAGAATGGATCGCTGACCTAGAAACGCCCGTTTCGGCCTGGTATAAAATTTGTGCCGATCAAGCCTACAATTTTTTATTAGAGTCGGTGGAAGGGGGCGAAACCTTGGGACGCTACAGCTTTTTAGGAGGCGATCCCGTCTGGGTATTAGAAGCGCGGGGAAACACCACTACCCAAACTTTTCGCGATGGTTCTCAAGAGATTTTTTCGGGGGATCCTTTCGAGATTTTAACCCAATGTTTAGCCCCGATCGTACCGGTTAAATTGCCGCAATTACCCGCCGGAATAGGGGGTTTATTTGGTTTTTGGGGTTATGAATTAATTAATTGGATCGAACCGCGAGTGCCTATTTATCCCGCTACCGATGGCGATCTACCGGATGGTATTTGGATGCAGGTGGATAATCTAATTATTTTCGATCAAGTTAAACGGAAAATCTGGGCGATCGCTTATGCCGATATCCGGGGTAAAAATCCCGATTTAGCGGCTGCTTATCAAGCGGCCTGCGATCGAGTGACCCAGTTAGTTCTGAAGTTACGATTACCCCTACCAACTAATGCCAAAACCCTGGAATTATTACCGGTTGGTCACGGGAAAGAATTAGTCTATGAAAGCAATACAACTCAGGAAAAATTCTGTCAAAACGTCCTAAAAGCCAAGGATTACATCAAAGCGGGGGATATTTTTCAGGTGGTTATTTCCCAGCGTTTAAATGCCAATTATCAGGGTCATCCTTTCGATTTATATCGTTCCCTGCGTCTGATTAATCCTTCTCCCTACATGGCTTTTTATAACTTTAAGGATTGGCAGATTATTGGCTCTAGTCCTGAAGTGATGGTTAAGGCAGAACGGGATGAATTAGGTAAAATAAGGGCCACTGTCAGACCAATTGCTGGCACCCGTCGCCGGGGACAAAACTTCAGTGAAGATCAAGCTTTAGCAACGGATTTATTGCAAGATCCCAAAGAAATTGCCGAGCATATTATGTTAGTGGATTTGGGGAGAAATGATCTAGGCCGGGTGTGCGATCGAGGTACGGTCAAAGTGGACGAATTAATGATAATTGAACGTTATTCCCACGTTATGCACATTGTTAGTAATGTGGTCGGGGATTTAGCAACCGATAAAACTGCTTGGGATTTATTAAAAGCTTGTTTTCCGGCGGGAACCGTCAGTGGGGCCCCGAAAATTCGCGCCATGGAAATTATTCATGAATTAGAACCCTGTCGTCGCGGTCCCTATTCAGGGGTTTATGGTTACTACGATTTCGAGGGACAGTTAAATAGTGCCATCACGATTCGCACTATGATTGTTCGTCCCCAGGGTAATCAAAATTATCTGGTTTCTGTGCAAGCGGGAGCAGGGTTAGTCGCTGATTCTGAGCCAGAGAAAGAGTATGAAGAAACCCTCAACAAAGCCAGGGGTTTATTGGAGGCAATTCGCTGTTTAAGTTAGGCTTTTTAGCCTAGGATCTAGTTAAGGGGTTAACTAAGGGGGATAACCTCAAGGTTCCAGCTTATGGCCATAAGTTTAGCGAGGGGTAATAGTTACTAAAACCTGATAGGAGTTTGGTACAGTCGTTGTAGTCGTAAACACGAATAAAACTTGGTTATTATCAAGATTTCTGGGTGAATCGCTGCTATCAGAGGTATATACATCTACTTGATATGGAGGTGTCCAAGAGAAATTAGACAGTAGATCATTCACGTCAATCCTAATGCCATCTCCAGCATCTGCCTGAACAGTGGAACCCATAGCTCCTTTTTGCCGAACAGTCCCCGTACCGTTGGGGGGGCCTATAGTAGCAACAGTACAGGATGCACAATTTCCTTGAATAACTTTAGCTGTAACATTTGCCGGCATGGTAACAATGGGTAGAGTTGGGTTGGTACTCCCTGGGGGGGGTACGAGGCAAAATATTTCACAGGTAGCTCTGGGGGAAACTCTGGTGCTGACAGAGTAGTCAACTTTATCGGTATCTCCAGTAGTCAGATTTACCTCAGCGTTGGCATTCAAAATCACTTGATTACCACCCGCGCGAACACAGGCATAAAAACCGTCCACAACAGGGTTAGGATTGACGGCGATTAGGTTAAAATCCTCAGGACAGATGCCATCAGGAGCCGGTGCTGGTGCTGCTAACCTATCGGTGACGGGGGAACTTATCCAAGTAGCAACATCTGCGGGGGTGATGTAGTTGCCATTAGCGTCCAAGTTCGGACCATAGCGCCACAAGATTCGCGGACCGGTCAAGCTACTTTCAGGGCCTGGGGAGGTGGTATAGTAAACGAGCTGGTTGGGGAGGAACTGACCTGGATTGCTGGGATTAAGAATTTGGAAAGCAAGAACTGCTCGCGCTCCTTCGGGTAGTTTATCCGTCATGATCGCAGCTTCAGAATCAGGGATAATTTTTGCTCGTCTCACTTCATCTGAAACAAACTCTAGAGTACGATTAAGATTATTTTGGATTTCACTATCGGCATTAGCTCGATAGTCACTTCTGAGCAAGTTAATCACACCAATTCCCGCCACCGAGATGACAATCACCATCATGGAACTTGCCAGTAAAACTTCTGTTATCGTGAAACCTGCTTGTCGAACCAACCAGGCGGATTTTTTTGGTAAACGGCCTAGGTAATTGATGTAGCCTAAATAAGAACGCATAGCTTTAACCCGTGCCAATTTCTTTGTTCTGTACTCCCCTAAATATTTGACATTTATTGCAGTCACGCAGATTTTCTTAAACTATCGGTCAGTCAAGTCAAAAGGTGTTTTCGGAAACCACTGAAAATTTACTACTACCTACTGCCTTGACAATTCCCCTAGAAAACTCGCGCTCAAGACTGTCTTGACTTAATCAACTTCACCACTAACTACAGGATAGACCAAGAAAATCTTCTAGATAGTGATTTAGGCGTTGCCAGAGAGTTGATTTTGTTCACAGCTATTAATCGCTTTTGGGAGTAAGTGATTTTACAGGTGAGTTTCGTACACTTGTATTAGTATAATTGTTGACCCTGAAGGAGATAAGAAGGCTCAAGGACTGGTTACAATCAAGGATGAGTAATTTTTCGATCGATGTCATCTAAAAATAATCATGCGTCTCTTACACACCATGCTCCGGGTCAATAACTTGCAGGAATCTCTACAATTTTACTGCGATGTGCTAGGAATGAAGTTATTGCGCCAGAAAGACTATCCCAATGGTCAATTTACTCTCGCTTTCGTCGGTTATGGCGATGAGGCTAATCATGCTGTCATCGAACTGACCTATAATTGGGGAGTCGATCGCTATGAGGTCGGTAATGCTTACGGTCATATTGCCCTAGGCGTGGATGATATCTATAGCACCTGTGAGAAAATTAAAGCTCTTGGTGGCAATGTCACTAGGGAACCAGGCCCGATGAAACACGGTTCTACGGTGATTGCTTTCGTGGAAGATCCTAATGGCTACAAGATCGAGTTAATTCAACTAGGAACCCAGGGGGCTGCCGTGGTTACGGCTTAATCAAAAACCTATGACTGTTGAAATTGAACGGAAGTTTCTGGTTAAAGGGGATCACTGGCGATCGCTGGCTGCGGGCAAGTTGTATCGTCAGGGATATATTCCTACCCAAGATGGATTGACAACTGTGCGAGTTCGTGTAGTTGGAGATCGGGGTTATTTAACCATTAAAGGCAAGACTGAGGGCATTAGTCGTCAGGAATTCGAGTATGCAATTCCCCTAGAAGATGCGGCACTCATGTTAGAAAACCTCTGTAAAAAACCTTTAGTCGAAAAGATTCGTCATCGCATTTCTCTGGATAATTTTACTTGGGAAGTTGATGAATTTTTGGGAGATAATCAAGGACTGATTATGGCTGAAATTGAGTTAGAACAAGAGGAGCAAGTCATTACTATTCCCGATTGGATCGGCGAAGAAGTCACGGGAGATGAGCGATACTACAATATCAATTTACAGAAATTTCCCTATAAAATGTGGTCATTGTAGTATTAATTTCCTACCAGTTTAACTCTGGGTAGATACGGCTTTTTCTGATTCGTTTAGCTTATTCGTTACCCGTCGGAGAACGCCATTAATAAAACGATAACCTTCATCATCAGAATAACGTTTTGCTAATTCGATTGCTTCATTAATCGCTACTTTTTGAGGTATATCGAGATAGAGCATTTCTGCCACGGCAATTTGCAGGATATCCCGATCGATTCTTGGTAAACGATGCAGTTGCCAATCCACTAAAGCGCCGGTTAATTCCTGTTCGATTTCCGCACGACGACGATAGACTGTACCGATTAATTCTAGGGCATATTCCCGCACTTCGTACTGACTAGATAACTGGACAATTTCGGGAAAATCTATCACGGTTCCTAAACGATTAATGGCATTGTGAGTAAGAGAAATTGCTTCTTTTACCATGGTTTGGGCGCTTTTTATATTTGTCGCCTTAGTATCACTAGCGAGAATCCTTTCATTACCACGACTAATTTCAGCAGCGGCAGTTTCTAAGGTTTCTTGAATTTCGACGGTTAAGGTTCTAACTGCGACTAAAATTAAATCGTTTAAAGTTTGCTGTTCCAGGTTTTCAGGATT
Source organism: Microcystis sp. M083S1 (assembly GCF_020246405.1). Lineage (NCBI taxonomy): Bacteria > Bacillati > Cyanobacteriota > Cyanophyceae > Chroococcales > Microcystaceae > Microcystis > Microcystis sp. M083S1. The sequence continues at coordinate 10,911 of NZ_JADBTB010000025.1, read as the reverse complement.
ACCTTTAATCTGACTTAAACTCAAAAGGGCAAGTTCTCGAGCAATGCGGCGGGGTTGTTGACGGGGAGGCATAGAAGTTTAGAAGTAGAGGAAAGAAAATTATACAACTTTATCGATCGCTATTCGGTTGGGTTGATTTTTCTCGGCGATCAATTTTTGACTAACTTCTATTCTAGCATAAAAGCTTCAAAAATATGAATTTTTAACTTTTAATTAGACAAAAGACAATATCTATCTTGAATCTCCCCTAATTTAGTCTCAGCTTCTTCAGCATTAATGGCTAATTGAGCAAACTCTAGAAAGCGTTTTAATTCCTTGCGTAATAAATTCCTTTCTACTTCCCAGGTTTCTCGATCTAAGGTCGGTGGCATAACGATCATATCAAATAAAGTGGCCTGTTTTTTATCGGGATGGGGGCGCAATATTCGCCCGCGACGCTGAATAAATTGTCGAGGATTACCACTACTAGCCAGAATGACTGCGTTTTGAATTGATGGCAGATCTACTCCTTCATCTAAACATCTAATTGCCACTAATCCTTGTAGATAACCCTCCTCAAATTGTTGGCGAATTTTTTCTCGTTCTTCTAGGGAAGTTTCTGCGGTGTAGGTAGCAACTCGATAACCTAATTGATTGCCCAATAAATGAGTAACTGCCTCTACCTGACGACGATAATTAGCAGTATAATTTTCTACATAACCATCCCCACAATAAAATAAAGTATGATCCGTGTCTAAACGCTCTTGCATCAGTTGTTGTAAAGCCTGTAATTTATTACTTGCTGAACCAATTAATCGCGATCTTTGCATTAGCAATGCTGTTAAATTTTCATTACCGTTTAAATTACTATTTTTCTGCAAAGTCCAGCCAATTCTTTGGGTTAATTTTGCGTATAATAAAGCCTCAGCATCGGTTAATTCAACCAAGACTGGATAATAAAAATAATTAACTAAAGCTCCTTTACTAATAGCATCAGCTAGGGTAAATTCTGGTTGTAGAATTTGTCCAAAATATTCAAGAATAGCGTCAGTTCCTTCCTCATCAAAATATCTTTCAGGAGTGGCGGATAAAGCCAATCTTAGACCTAAAGAACGGGGTAATAATTCCTCTAATCGGGGGGAACCTAAATTATGTGCTTCATCACCAACGATTAAAGTTTTATCGGGAAAAAATTTTATTTGTGATTGAAACCCCTCGCTAATAAAAGTTGAGTTAGTAGTTAAAATAGTGACAAATTTTTGATTACCCGCTTGCACATTATATAATTCTGTGGCTAGTTGACTTTGCCATGTATGGACACTTTCGTAGGCTAAAATCGGTTTAAGATTAAATTTTTCCGCTTCTCGTTGCCATTGATTGACTAGGTGACGATAGGGGCAAATTACTAATAATACTTGCAGTTCTATCGCTTGGTAAAGTTCCATGGCAATAGCTAAAGCAGTAATAGTTTTACCGCTGCCGGTGGCCATTTTTAAAGTTCCTCGTCCCCGATTACGAAACCAACTGATAATCGCTGTATTTTGGTAGTCTCTCAATTCCAAATCGGGGGGAATTCTAGGAATACCAGAGGGATTAACTCGATAGAATCCTCGCAATTCAGCCACTTGCTTGAGCTTGCGAGAACTCAGAAAATCTCTAGTTATTTTTTCCCAATCTATCCAGCAACTATTCATAGGACCTCTTGTAAAAATCAAAAATTGTTGTTAGGGTTAGGAGTCGGTCGTCAGGAGATTGTTTTTATTTATAGCGTTTCCTGTTCGCAAGAGGTTTATACTAAATCCTGTTTAAAAGGTATAGGATGGTGGGAAGTGGGAAGTGGGAGAAACAATCCATAGCTTGGCAGTTCATCACAGTATTATAAATAGTTTTTGTATAAGCTCAAAAGTAGCAAAAAGCCAAAAATCTAAAAGCTAAAGGTTGCTCCCTATATAATTGGGATGGACTAAAAAGACCATCCCACAGCTATCAAACCACTCTTAACTGTTATCCTAGAAACCTAGGGAATGATTAGGATAATTTACATGGTCGCTACTTCTTCTTTTTGGAGAGTATTTTGCCGAAGTTTTTCTTGATCTTGGCGACGTTTTTTAGCATAAAGTTGGATTGTCACTGCCATTAATACCACTAAAGCTACAATTAACCAAGTGGTCAAATCGAGGGGTAATTGATTCTTAAATACTGCCAAAAGGACAATAACTACCAATAACAGGGTTGGTGCTTCATTTAAGGCCCGAAATTGCTGTCCCGTCCAATTACATTCCCCTTTTTCTAGCTTCTTCATGATGCGACCACAGTAGAAATGATAGAGCAGTAAAAGAGCCACAAAGGATAATTTAATATGTAACCATCCCGATTTTAAAATTTCTGGTTCTGTGGAGATTAAACCGATCGCCATGGCCACGGTGACAATCATCCCAGGTGTGGTAATGATATTGTAGAGTCGCTTCTCCATGATCTCGTATTGCGCTTTCAGAATAGCTTGTGCGGGTTCGGTTTGTGTTGCTGCCTCCGCATGATAGACAAACAAACGTACTAAATAAAATAGTCCCGCAAACCAAACAACTACCCCAATCAGGTGAAATGCTTTAAACCAATAGTAAGCCATAGTCTATATTGTGATGTGAGTCCCGAATTAATTAGTCTAAGAGTTATCCATACTTTCCCAGACTATCCCTATACAAAAGTTTAGACGGAAAATAGGGGTTGGGGGGAGTGGGAATTATGAATTATGAATTATGAATTATGAAGTGGGGTAGTGGGGAGTGGACAACCCTAGCTCCTGAATACTGACTCCTAACCCAATGTTGGACAAAGATAAGCAAAAATTATTGATTGAATCCAAAAACTTGAGAATATTTAAATTAACATTCCGCAATATTTACAAATTCTTAAGAATTAATTGAGAAAGATTTTTATTTAACAACGATGTTATGCTAGTTACAGCGATTTTACTGAATTTCATAATGGGTTTTTCTGTGCTTTTTTGGCCAGCAATGTCTGAAACCCTTGCCACACCTAGAAGGTGATCCTAATCAAGACAGGTAAATAAGTCAATTTCACCCACAACGATGATCTTTTTTTTGTGTAGTTTTATTGCAAAAAAAAAGTTTTTTTGACAAAAAGCACAAAGTATGAATTATGAATTATGAATTATGAAGTGGGAAGAATAAATAAAAATAATCTCCTGACGACCGACTCCTTACTCGGAGAATACTGACGACCGATAGCTAATTATCTAAGAGCAGAGGTCGCAGAAAACCGCCATAATTCTCGTCATCTGTACCGATAAAGACTTCTACTTCACCTCTAGGAGATTCTCTAGTAGTCAGCGCTTCCACTTTAGCACCGTCGATTTCTGCAATTTTTTGGGGATTAGGGGCAATAATTAGGCTATTATCGGCTGTAACTTGACCGATACGGTAAACAGCACTTCTAAACACTCCCGCACTATCTGGATCGTCAGCGGAAGCTATGTAGATATTACCTTGCTTATCTACGGCTAAATCGGAGATGAGGCGAATATTTTTACCACTACCAAAAGGACTCCGAAAAGTTACCGACCGAAATTCCCCGAATTTTAAGGGATTGAACGAGATATCCGTCCAGCGAATCTTTGTACTCTCTTGACTATCGGCCCGTTCTGCGTAGATAAATAGATAACGATCGCCTTGCCGACTAACAGCGATCGCCTCTACATTTTCCACCGCGATCGGCCAATTTATTTGCTCAACTATCTTGACTTGTTGCTGGTTGTATGCTGCTAAAAACAGTCTTTGAAAAGGTTTTTTCTCGCCACTTTCAGCCAACAAAAATAAGTTAGTTTGAGGAATATGAGTAATACTTTCGAGATCGTTACTCAATCCCTCTGGATTTGGCCAATCTACCCTTAAAACCTGCCATAATAGGGGTTTTTCCTGCGTAGGTAGCTGTAAAAGACTCAGTCTTGGTTGAGATGGATCACTGTTTTTGCCCTTATTTTTGGCATCGTGAACCCCTAGAAAAATATCCGCTTCTACCCAAGCTAAACCACTGAGATCTGGGAGATAAGTCTCCAGTCGTCTCGATTCTTGAGCAAAAGAGACTTGCGCGGCCGAAAAAAAGAAAATTAGCGTTAAAATACCCGAAAAAACTGTTTTTAATCGGCTATTCTTGCTAAAAAATGCTCTATTCTCTAACATCTCTTCCCTAACTCCCAATATCACTGATTAACTCCTCCACCACCCGATTTAAACCGACGGAATGGGAAGCCTTGCATAAAATGCGATCGCCTGAATCGATCACTTCCTTTAAACGATTAATTAAATCTGCGTGAGTTTGAAAACATTCGCAAGCGACCCCAGTAGCCGCCTCAGCAATAAACTTAGCTTCTGGGTCGTCCACCAAGACAAACAAGCGATCTATGCCTAGTTTTTGCACCCTCTCACCCACTTGGCGATGTAATTGCTCCGAAAAAGACCCTAACTCCTTCATCGTGCCTAAAACAGCAATATGACGCTGACCGGGGGTAGCTTTCAGTAAATCCAAGGCCGCTAACATTGATTCTAGACCTGCGTTATAGGTTTCATCGAGGAGTAGGATATCCGGCTCTATTTGGTAACGTTTGGCCCGACCACTGGGTAAATTAACCTTAATTCCCTCTTGCAAAGAAGTCCAATCGATGCCTAAAATTTTCGCTACAGCCAAGGCTGCCATAAAATTTAAAGCATGATGACGACCGGATAAAGGTAAGTTAAAATCTAGTCCATTGACTCGTAAAGTAGTTAAATCCAGTAATTCTCCGACTATATCGCCGCCAGAGAAGCCATAGGTAATTGTTTCCCCCTGCCATACCCGTTTAGCTGTTTCAGTAAGTAAAGGGTGATCGTAGTTAAGAACAGCTATACTACCAGAAGGAGACTCGGCCAATAACTCGCATTTCGCCTCTGCGATCGCCGCTTGCGACCCTAAACGACCGATGTGAGCGGTTCCCACATTAGTAATCACTGCGATGGTCGGTTGGGTGATTTGAGCGAGCAGGGCAATTTCTCCTCGTCCCCGCATTCCCATCTCGATTACGGCACTATCGTGAGTTTCATCCAGTTCGAGGAGAGTTTTCGGCACTCCGATCTCATTGTTATAATTAGCCAGGGTTTTGTGTACCTTTCCCCGGGTTGCTAATAGGGAGGCGATTAATTCTTTAGTGGTGGTTTTTCCCACCGATCCTGTAATAGCAATCACGGGTATAGTAAATTGATTCCGCCACCAATGGCCTAATTGCTGATAGGTTTCTAGGGTATTCTGGACTAGGAATACAGGAATATTTTTAGAAGAATTTACCGAAACTGGCTGATCGACAATCAAGGTCGCCGCTCCTTTTTCGATAGCCATATCGATAAAATCATGACCATTAAAATTATCACCTTTTAAGGCTAAAAATGCTTGTCCAGGCTCAATACTACGGCTATCGGTATTAATGCCAGAGACTAAACTATCGGGACTAAAACTTATGTCACCCTTATTTTGTAAGGATAATAATTGAGCTAGTTGATTGAGGGATAAATGACAGGGCATAGACAATAAAAATACTTAGGAGTAAATTCCGAATAATCTAAAAGATAGATTGATGTTTAACGGGGACTTAGAGCAGATAAAATCGATGTTTCTTGGCCCTCTCAATCGCACCGGGTGCAATGTAAGGAGGCAACGTGGTCAGTAAGTTTATCGAACTGCTTGCGCCCATAATGTGAGATAGTGAATATTTTTCAGCCAATGTCCGAGAGAGCCAACTCGATGGCGTAGAATGACCCAAAATAGGGACAGCCTAAGAAGGGCGCATCTACTATCTAATCACAATTGACTCCTTTACAGCAGTTAGGGACTTGCGCTTTGATAATGTACCTTTTGGGCGAACGCAGTTCGCCCCTACATTGTGGACAAAATCCGTTACTGTAGGGGCGCAATGCTTGCGCCCTCCGATCGCTCAGGTTTGCTGATCACCCTAAGTAGGGGGAGAGCCTTCGAGGTGTTAGGGACTTGCGCTTTGATAATGTGCCATCTGGCTGGTCTGGTTCTTCTACAGAGCGATTTTCTGGCTGGGATATTATTCCTACGCAAATCCCTTATCTAATCACCTCCGTAGGACTAGAGCAAGGGTTTTGCTCAACAGGTGGGGAGCGAGGATTAAAAAGTTAAGTAATCTCAACTTCTAGGCAATGACACCCCGGAGCTAGGGGATAATTAAACCATCGTCATTTAGGCTGCGTTTATCCGTGAAAATTATCGTTATCGGCAGTGGTGGTCGAGAACACGCCCTGGCTTGGAAACTGCTGCAATCACCCGAAGTTGAACAAGTGTTCTGTATTCCGGGTAATGGGGGAACGGCAATTTTACCTCAATGTGAAAATATCCCCCTAGCAATGGAGGATTTTGCTGAAATTAGCCGTTTTGCCCAGGAAAATAGCGTCGATTTGGTGGTTGTTGGCCCAGAATATCCCCTCTCCCTCGGCATTACCGATCATCTTCTCGCCCAAGAAATAGCCGTTTTTGGCCCCACACAAACCGGGGCCCTAATTGAATCGAGCAAATCCTGGGCCAAAGAATTAATGAGCGAAGCCGGAGTTATCACCGCCGCCTCGGAAACCTTTACCGATGCAGAATTAGCAAAAACTTATATCCGAGAGCAAGGAGCGCCCATCGTGGTGAAAGCGGACGGATTAGCCGCAGGAAAAGGGGTAATTGTCGCCGAAACCGTAGATACAGCCCTAGAAGCGATCGATGATCTTTTTACCAGTGGCTTTACTAAAGTCGTGGTGGAAGAATTCCTAGAGGGGGAAGAAGTGTCCATCCTCACCCTCACCGATGGGATCAGCTTTCGTTCCCTGCTACCCGCCCAAGATCACAAGCGCATCGGTGAAGGCGATACCGGCAAAAATACCGGCGGTATGGGAGTTTATGCCCCCGCACCCATAGCCACCGCCGCCATTATCGAAGCGGTGGACCGAGACATCCTCGCCCCCATCGTCGCCACCCTGCAAAAACGCGGCATTGACTATCGGGGAGTCCTCTATGCGGGTTTAATGATTTCCCCCGCCGGAGAGGCAAAAGTTCTCGAATTTAACTGTCGTTTTGGCGATCCCGAAACCCAAGCGGTTTTACCCCTACTGGAAACTCCCCTCGCACCCCTACTGCTGGCTTGCGCTCAACAAAAATTAACTGATTTCCCCTCTTTACAATGGCGGTCCGGTAGTGCTGTTTGTGTGGTGGCTGCCTCTGCCGGTTATCCCGACCACTACGAAAAAGGCCGGTTAATCACTGGAATTAAGGCCGCTGAAACCGAGGGAGCGATCGTTTTCCACGCCGGCACGGTTTTAAAACACGGCGATATCTTCACCGATGGCGGCCGCGTTTTGGGTGTCACTGCTATGGGGTCTAATTTTAATCAGGCGATCGAACTTGTCTATCAATCGGTGAAAAGGATACACTTTGAGGGCATCTATTATCGTCGCGATATCGGCCACCGGGTACGCGAAAAATAAGGGTCAGTATTGAGGCAGGGGTAAGGGAGAATAGTTAGGGGTTTTGAGGATTAATTTATTAGCCAATTTCCCTTTTTTTCCGCATCTCTGACCGAATCCTCACCTCTTTCTAGGGTAATCCCTGACAAAGGCGAATCCGATTTGTCAAAAAAACAGTAACTATTGATAAAATCATGAAACTGAATCGCCCAACCAAATTGCCATCCCTATGCGAATTTTGCTCTATTCTTATAACTATTATCCCGAACCGATCGGCATCGCTCCCCTGATGACAGAATTAGCGGAAGGATTGGTTAAAAGAGGTCATCAAGTCAGGGTTTTGACGGCTTTTCCTTGGTATCCTAATAGTGAAATCGATCCCGAATACCGAGGAAAAATCTATCTAGAAGAAGAACGAAATGGTGTTAAAATTCAACGTTCCTACGTTTGGGCCCGTCCCCAAAGAAGTTTAAAAAATCGAATTTTCTTTGAATTGAGCTTTGTTTTTTTGAGTTTCTTTCAGGCTCTCAAGGGTGAAAAACCGGATCTAATTTTCTTAACTGTCCCCGGATTACCCGTTTGCGTTCCCGCCGCTTTATTGAGTAAATTATATGGGGTGCCGATTATTCTAAACTTACAGGATATTCTGCCCGATGCGGCAGTTCATGTGGGATTATTAACTAATCAGAAAATGATTAAGGTTTTTAGTAGTCTAGAAAAATTTGCCTACAAAACTGCCAGCAAAATCTCAGTTATTGCCGATGGTTTTACCAAAAATCTCCTCACTAAAAATGTGCCGAGTGAGAAAATTATTGAAATTCCTAATTGGGTAGATGTAAGCTTTATTAAACCTCTGCCGAAAAACCATAATTATTTCCGCCAAGAAAATCATCTTGAGGGCAAGTTTGTTGTTTTATATTCTGGCAATATTGCCCTAACCCAACCCTTAGAAACCCTGATTGATGCTGCAGTTCACTTAGTTGACATCCCTGAGATTCAAGTGGTAATTGTTGGTAAAAAAGAGGCCCTTGAGCGCCTAGAAAAGTATCGCCAACAACAGGGGGCCAGTAATGTGCTTTTATTACCCTTTCAACCCCGGGAAAAATTACCAGAAATGTTGGCAGCCGCCGATGTGGGTATGGTGATGCAAAAACATAACGTTATTTCCTTTAATATGCCGTCCAAAATTCAGGTATTATTAGCTAGTGGCCGTGCTATTATTGCTTCTGTTCCCGCCGATGGAACCGCCGCTAGGGCGATCGAGCGCAGTGGTGGTGGTTTGGTGGTTACTCCTGAAGATCCAGAGGCATTAGCTACGGCTATTTTAAAGCTATACAAAAACCCAGATTTAGCAACTATACTAGGAGAAAAGGGACGACAATACGCGGAGGAAAATTATGCCTTTGAAAAGACTTTGGATCAATACGAAAAGCTTTTTTCTCAAGTAGTTAGTTAATAATTAGGGTAAGTAGTTATAATTAAATTGAAGATAGATACCCCCTTAATCCCCCCTTGATAAGGGGGGTATCTGACAATTTTTAATACCTACCTATAGGGAATAGGGGAATTTCAACTAAAACCCTAACACCCTAAAACCCCAACACCTAACCCCTAACTCCCACTTAACTATTTTCATGTTCGATAATTTCTCAAAAAAACTCTCCTGGCAAAGTCTCAAACAAGCGATCGCTTTTGTATTAACAATTATTGCGTTAACTCCAGTGGTTACAGCTTTAATTTCTAGTGTTAATCAGCCCCAAATCCAATCGAATATTCAACTATATCAAACCAATCTCAATCTACAAGCCACGACTCTCAGCACCGATGCTGATCCTAATAGTGAAGAATTTGCTAATCTTAAATTAATTCAAACTTCCCTGATTGGTCAAGACCCCTACAGCACCGCCGAGGAACAGTATTTATCAGCCCAGAAAAGTGCCAAAAAAACAATCACCGAACTAGAAAAATCAGCAGTTAATCCCGAACAAAAAAAATCCCTTGAGCGCGACATCAACTCCTTAAAAGATTTAGAATTGAAATTAAGTCTCATTCAAGCTAGTCAAGGTGACTTGGATTCGGCACGGAAAATCTGGCAAGACATCAAGGAAAAATCAGAATTTGAGAACTATAAACCTGCTATTTTACAAAATGCGCTGCTGTTAGAGGGATTGTACAGTGAACCCCCCGAAATTGCTGCCGATGCTGAAGCGAGAATCGAGCGCAATTTTCAAGGATGGTTTCGTTATACCATTCTGGAAAAATTATATAGTCTCGAAAATCGTCAAGAGGATTTACTCGCTTTAGAGGAAGAACAGAGTGAAGTGGCGGCTAATGCCTTAATTAAACTAATTTTATTGGCTTTTTTGCCTCTTATCGGCGGTTTAATCGGTGTTGTGCTGTTGGTCTTTTTATTAGTGCAGTGGCTGCTCCGCCAACAGCGAGCGCTGCTCTTTTTAGATGATAGTCTCGCTTGGCAAACTAAGTGGGGAGGAGAAACCCTCTGGTGGGGAATAATTATCGGTTTCTTTTTCGTCGGACAAATTGTTTTACCGGTAATTTTCGGGATTTTATCGAGTTTCTTGAGTCTCAATCCCGAACAATTTAACCTAGAAGCTAAAGCAATATACGTTGTAGTTAGTTATTTAGCCTTAACAGTGAGCAGTTTATCGGTTTTATACCTAGCAATCAAGCCTTTTCGCCCTTTACCTCCCGATTGGTTTCGTTTTAAACTCTTTAGTCCTTGGTTTCTCTGGGGATTAGCCGGCTATTTTGTCGCTTTACCCCTGGTTATTATCGTTTCTTTGCTCAATCAACTAATTTGGCAAGGACAAGGGGGTAGTAACCCGCTGCTGACTTTAGCCCTAGAATCCCAGAATACCTTCGCTTTGCTCTGTTTTGGCTTTACTGCTTCCCTTGCCGCTCCTTTTTTCGAGGAAATTGTCTTTCGCGGCTTTTTACTAGCTTCTTTGACTCGTTATCTGCCTGTTTGGGGTGCGATTGCTCTTAGTAGTTTGATTTTTGCCCTTGCTCACCAAAATTTGTCAGAAGTGCTGCCTTTAACCGTCCTAGGTTGTGTTCTTGGCTTTGTTTACACCCGCTCGAAAAATTTATTATCCTCGATGTTGGTTCATAGTCTCTGGAATGGTGGCACCCTGTTAAGTTTATTTTTATTGGGCAGCGGTGCGGGTTAGGTGAGGTCAAAAGTCTCTGGTTTTCGGGGTAGTCTAGGGATGATGACAAATACCGTCTAATTAATTATCAACCTATCTCTGTTGGAAAACCATGACTATCGCTGAAAGCTTACCCCTAGTGGAGTCTCATGTAAACCCTGAGATAATCTTCCCAGAAGGCGAATTTTGGAGTGATGAACCCCCTTTGGAAAGTAACCTACATCTACAACAAATTATTTTATTAATTC
>NZ_JADBTB010000249.1:0-13359 GCF_020246405.1 Microcystis sp. M083S1 | reverse complement strand
GGGCAGGGGGGATCCCCCCGCCTATCGGCACCCCCCTTATCAAGGGGGGCAGGGGGGATCGAACCTAAAATCTATTTTTGATTTAATTATAACCAGCTACTTAATACTCTTCCTTAGCTTTCAGAAATCCTCTAGAATAACATTCTATAGACTTCTCAATAGCCACAATGACCGATGATGCCATCCCTAGTCTAAATTTAGCGATCTCTAGTTTAGCCACGAGTAATCATTTCGCCCGTTGGGTGACGAAAGCACCCCTACCGGGGGGATATGTGCATCATGACTGTGAATGGACCGAGAGTCTAACCACGGAATGGATGGCATGGCAGGAAATGTTCTGTCTGGAAAAAATGCCGACCTTGCCGATGTTAGAGCAATTAGAGGGAAATTCCCGACCTAAACTGACTCTTTCGGGAGAAGGCGGCAGTTATGGCGGTCAATTAATGCAGAAACTAGGTATTAGTCTCTGGCAATGGTTATTTCAAGCATCAATTGGTCAAAGTTTCGCCCAAAGTCAGGGAATCGCCCTCGGCAAAAATCAGCCCCTGCGAATTCGCTTGGAATGTCGCAACCCCTATTTAATTTTGCTGCCCTGGGAAATTATGCAGCAAGCTGGTAAACAGGCCATATCTCTGCATCCGAATATACTCTTTAGCCGGACCACCAGCGATGTGGAACCACTACCACCGATAAAACCGAGTAATAGTCTCAATATTCTCTTAGTTATCGGCGAAAAACAGATTAAAACCGCCGCTAGTTCCCTCAACCTCACCGCCATTAATACGGGTGGAGAAACTAATTCCGACCAGGCACTGGAATCCGAGGCCGCCAATCTTATCCGGGCCATCTCTCCTGGGGGCAGTGGTTCCCTCCCTCAGAATTGGGGAGTGAAAATCAAAGTCGATACCTTAATTCGACCGGGGGCCGAAGAACTGACCAGGGCCTTGGATACGGGTAAATATCAAGCTTTTTTCTACGCTGGCCACGGAATCGCCGCCCCCAATGGCGGTTCCCTATTTCTGCGGACAGGAGAACAGCTAAACGGGACGGAGTTGGCCCAAGCTTTAGTGAGAAATCAAGTCATTTTAACCGTTTTTAATGCCTGTTGGGGTGCTTATCCCGCTAAATCGGGTCAGGAGATGATCCCCCGCAGCAGTCTGGCGGAAGTCTTGATTCACCACGGCGTTCCCGCAGTTTTGGCCATGCGAGATGCGATCGCCGATAGAGAGGCCTTGAGTTTTATCGAAATTTTTACCCGCACCCTCTTCGGGTTCAAAGACAAAGAAGCGCAGATGTCCAACTTGTTTCCCGGTCCGAGAGTCCCTATCGATCAGGCCGTTCGTATCGCCAGGCAGCAGTTATTAACCCTCTACAAGTACAATCAGCCCGCTTGGACTTTGCCGATTCTCTATATGCACCCAGAATTCGACGGGCAATTGCTGCAAACCCTTGATGAGACTCAATCACCGACGGTTATGCCCAATGTCTGCGGAACCATGCCCGCCGCTTTCTTATACTATCTCGATCGTCCCGAAAGAAAATTGTCAATCCGTGGTGGTGGCATGAATATAGGACGGAACATGGAAAATGATCTACAGATTACTGAAAAATGGGTTAGTAAAAACCATTGTCGGATAATTTGCCGTAAAAATGCCGATCATCCCGACTATCAATACTTTCTCGAAGATTTCTCCCGTTTTGGTACTTTTATCTACCAAGATGGCCACTGGAAGCAGGTACATAACCAAGAAGTTCCCCTAGAGTCCGGTTTACAGATTCGCTTCGGCAGTTACGAAGGCCAAATCCTCGCATTTGTGGTGGAATAATTAGGGTTGGCTGAAAAAGTTTGTCGTCGGGAGTGGGAATTATGAATTATGAATTATGAATTATGAATTGGGGAGGTGGGGAGATGGGAGAATAAATAAAATAGTCTCCTGTCTCGGAGTCTCCTGTCTCCTGTCTCGGAGTCTCCTGACGACCGGCTCCTGTCTCCTAACCCCACCAACAAACTTTTTGCCGCAAACCCTATCTAACTTTTTGCTTCCTCTTTAAGGGAATAAATTGGTTTAAACCAACCTTTGCGCCAGAAGTAGAAAATCAAGCCTCCCGCTACGGCTAACATGACTAACCAGACCATGAAGTAACTCCATTCTCCTTTTAATTCTGGCATATTCTCAAAGTTCATGCCATAGACACCAACGATAAAAGTTAAGGGAATAAAAATCGTCGAAATTACGGTTAAAAACTTCATAATTTCGTTTAATTTATTGCCCATAGTGGACATATAAACATCCATCAAACTCGCCGCTAATTCTCGATAAGCTTCGATAATTTCCAGAATTTGAATGACGTGGTCGTAGGAATCCCGAAAATAAATTTGTACCTCATCGCTGACTATACCATGATGGTCACGCATGAGTAAATGTAGGACATTTCGCATCGGCCAAATTAAGCGACGCAGTGCCAATAATTCCCGACGGACATCATAGATTTCCTGCATTGTATCTCGATCGGGATTACTAATAATCGCGTCTTCCAACGCTTCAATCCGATCTTCGTAGTGTTCTACCACGGGAAAATAACCATCGATAATCGTATCTAATAATAAATAGGTCAAATAATCCGCCCCCGATTTCCGTACTCGTCCCTGGGAAGTGCGAATTCGATCTCTCACTATCTCAAAACAGTCCTGTAATTCCTCCTCTTGAAAACTTAAAAGATAGCGTTTTCCCAAGACAAAACTCACCTGTTCCGTATCAAAACCGCTTTCATCTTCCTTCAGTCGCACCATCTGAGAAATCACTAACAATTGATTGTTATAGTCCTCTAACTTGGGTCGCTGCGGCACATTAACCACATCTTCTAATAACAAAGGATGCAGATTAAAAATGTCTCCCACCTGTTTTAAAACCGTCTCACTCCCTAACCCTTGAATATCCATCCAAGACACGGTATTTGTGCCAATATAGGGGGCGCAAGCATTGGGGGTAATATCCACCTTGCGAACGGCGTTATCTTCATCGTAGTCAATTAAAATAATCCGCGAGGGTTTGGCATCCGGTTCGATAATTAATGTCCCCGGTTCACTACCCGGTTCATCATAAAAATAATCGAAGTAGTCTTCTTCCTCGTCTCCATCGGTATCGGGACGATTGTTGACGAATATATCGGGTTGTAGTTGGGTCATAAGCTTACAACAATCTGGCTAATTTGGGCAATAAGAAAACAGAAAAGTTAAAAAATTTAATTTGCCTAAAGTTACTATCTATCGCCATGAGATTACAGTAAACTGAAGATTGTTTACTGATTTATTCCCTCCTGATAATTGTCAACGATGAGATTAATCGGGAGAATTAGCAATATTGACGGCCAAAATTTATGGAATCCGCCTATTTTATTCCCCGTCTAGTTATCCCCGTCGGTGATCCCGCCGGGATCGGTCCTGAAGTGGTGTTAAAAGCGATCGCCGATTCCCCAATCTCGTGCAGTTGTCAGATTACTCTAATCGGCACAAGAACGCTTCTCGAAAAAGCCTATCACGATCCCCATCTCCTCGATCGCTTTTCTCTGATCGATTTGCCCTACAATCAAGAAAAAATCGTTTTCGGGCGTGGGGATGCCCATAGTGGTGAAATTAGCTTTCTTTACCTGCAAGAAGCCATAAAACGCACCCTCAAGGGCGAATTTGACGGTATTGTCACAGGTCCGATCGCTAAATCCTGTTGGCAGTTGGCCGGTTATGATTTCCCCGGTCAAACGGAGGTTTTAGCTACCATGGCAGGAATTAACCGTTATGGGATGCTATTCGTCGCTAAATCCCCTCACACTGGCTATAACTTACGCACTCTCCTCGCCACTACCCATATCCCCCTGCGAGAAGTTCCCGATACTCTTAACCCCGATCTGATGACCCGAAAATTAGACCTATTGATCGAGTCTTTAAAGCTAGATTTCGGCATCGATCGCCCAAAAATCGCCATATCCGGTCTTAATCCCCACAGTGGCGAAGCGGGAAAACTGGGAAGGGAAGAAAAGGACTGGTTACAGCCTTGGTTGGAGTCAATGGGGCAGCAGTACCCGCAAACCCAATTAATCGGCCTTGTCCCCCCCGATACGCTTTGGGTGGAACCGGGACGCGCTTGGTTTAGGGGTCAAGGACAACCCGCCGACGCATATCTGGCATTATACCACGATCAGGGCTTAATTCCCGTCAAATTAATGGCTTTTGACTGTGCTGTTAACACTACCATCGGTTTACCTTTTGTTCGCACCTCTCCAGACCACGGGACGGCTTTTGATATCGCCGGTCTTGGCATCGCTAGACCCCAGAGTATGCAAGCGGCGATCCAATTAGCGATCGAATTATGTCAGCAGCGCCGTACAGATGGGTTTTAGCTGTTGGGGGTTGGGGAGATGAGAATTATGAATTATGAATTATGAATTATGAATTAGGAAGTGGGAAGTGGGGAAGCTGTCTCATCACCCTATCACCCCAAAACCCTATCACCCTATCTCCTGTCTCCTGACTCCTATCTCCTGACTCCTATCTCCTGAATCCTAATCCCGATCGCCAAATTAGTGTGAGCAGCGGTACAACGGGAGAACTAAACTAGAGATATAGCGCTCGATAGGAGACAATTGGGATATGGGTATCGCTTCAGTTAACCCTGCCACTGGAGAAATTCTCAAGACTTTTACCCCTCTAACCTCGGAGGAATTGGCGGCGAAATTGGCCCTAGCTGAGACAACTTTTCAGCAGTATCGCCGCACCGCCATCAGTCAACGGGGACAGTGGTTACGGCAAGCGGCGGAGATTTTGGAACGGGATCAAGTAGCATTGGCTAAAACCATGACTTTAGAAATGGGGAAACCGATCAAGTCAGCGATCGCAGAAGTCCTCAAATGTGCCTTGGTTTGTCGTTTTTATGCCGATAATGCCGCCGGTTATCTGGAAGATGTGTTGATTGCCACCGATGCTAGTCGCAGTTTCGTCCGTTATCAACCGTTAGGGGTAATTTTAGCGGTTATGCCCTGGAATTTCCCTTTATGGCAAGTATTTCGCTTTGCTGCTCCCGCTTTAATGGCGGGAAATGTCGGCCTACTCAAACACGCTTCTAATGTTCCCCAATCAGCTTTAGCGGTGGAAAGAATTTTATTAGAAGCTGGTTTTCCTGAAGGCACTTTTCAAACTCTTTTGATCGGGGCCGATCGCGTTAGTGATTTAATTAACGATGAACGGGTAAAAGCTGCCACTTTAACTGGTAGTGAACCGGCGGGGATCAGTTTAGCAGCCGCCGCCGGAAAACAGATCAAAAAGGTGGTTTTGGAGTTGGGAGGTAGTGATCCTTTTATCGTTTTAGATACTGCCGATATCGAGGTGGCAGCGGCTACGGCAGTGACGGCAAGATTGTTAAATAATGGTCAGACTTGTATCGCCGCTAAACGGTTTATTGTTATGGAAACTGTCGCCGATCAATTTGAACAGTTATTAGTGGCTAAATTCCAAGCTTTAAAAGTTGGTGATCCCCTCGATGAAACTGTTGATATTGGTCCTTTGGCCACGGCATCGATCGTCTCGGAAATTGCCGCTCAAGTGGAAAAAACCGTCGCTATGGGTGGTAGAGTCCTTGTGGGGGGTCAACGTTTAGAGGGGAAAGGTAACTTCTATCTACCGACGATTTTAACCGATATTCCTGCTGGTTCTCCTGGGGAAAAAGAGGAATTTTTTGGACCGGTGGCTTTACTATTTCGAGTCAAAAATATCGAGGAAGCGATCGCTTTAGCTAATGATAGTCCCTTTGGTTTGGGTTCTAGTGCTTGGACAAATAACCCCGCAGAAATTGAGCGTTTAATTACCGAAATTGAGGCCGGTTGTGTGTTTATTAACGGTATGGTTAAATCCGATCCTCGTTTACCCTTTGGGGGGATTAAACGTTCCGGTTTTGGACGGGAATTAAGTGTGGAAGGTATTCGCGAATTTGTCAACGTTAAAACTGTTTGGATTAAGTAAATCAGTAGGGTGGGTTAGCAACGCGTAACCCACCACCATAACCAAAATCACTCACCATAATTATCGCTAGTTTACACTATCGAAGATCGTACCCTACGGATTAAAAATATGCCGCGTATTATTGATAATATTGAGTCCCATTTATTGCCAATTTTACGCGAAAGTTTATTAGCATCCCAACGCGCTGATTTTTGTGTGGGTTATTTTAATTTGCGCGGTTGGCAGTCCATTGATACCTATATTGATCACTTTCTCGGTGGTGATTTGTCCTGTTGTCGTCTGCTGATTGGTATGCAGCAAGCACCCCAGGAATTACTACAGCAATCCCTGTCTTTATTGAAGCGCTCAAATGATATAGATAAGGCTACTTGCGCTCGTTTAAGAAAACAAATTGTTCAGGATTTTTGCCAACAATTAACTTGGGGGAATCCTAGCAATCGAGATCAGGCAGCTTTGCAACGGTTGGGAAAACAAATTCAATCGGGTAAGTTAGTAATTCGCTTATTTTTGGGCTATAATCTCCATGCTAAATTATACCTTATTCATCGACAGGATGTCAATAACCCAACGGTGGGATTTTTGGGTAGTAGTAATCTAACTTTTGCGGGATTACAACAGCAGGGAGAATTAAATATTGATGTCCTTGACCACGATGCTTGTGCCAAATTACAAAAGTGGTTTAATGATCGTTGGTTCGATGCTTGGTGTTGGGATATATCCGAGGATATTGTCAAGGTGATTAACGAAAGTTGGGCCCGGGAAAGTCTTATTCCCCCCTATCATATCTATTTAAAAATAGCTTACCATCTTTCCTTTGAAGCGAGAGCCGGTTTAGCGGAATACAAAATTCCCCGACAGTTTGACCAAGACTTACTAGATTTTCAGAAATCGGCCATTAAAATTGCCGCTCGTTATGTGCAAAGACGCGGTGGGGTACTAATTGGCGACGTGGTGGGGTTAGGAAAAACGCGCATCGCTTCCATTCTAGCATATATTTTGCAGGAAGACTACGATTTAGAAATCTTAATTATTTGTCCGAAAAATCTCCTAACCATGTGGGAGGATTACAGCTATAAATACAAATTAAGAGCGAAAATTATCCCCTTAAGTCAGGTTATGCAGGAATTACCCAATCTGCGGCGCTATCGGGTAGTAATTATCGATGAAAGTCATAACCTACGCAATCGGGAGGGTAAACGTTATCGGGTGATACAGGAGTACATTAACACCAATGAAAGTCGCTGTATTCTCTTGACTGCGACTCCCTACAATAAAAACTATCTTGACCTGTCCAATCAACTGCGTTTATTCATTCAAGAGGATACTAATCTCGGAATTCGTCCCGAAAGACTACTAGAATCTCTGGGAGGAGAAATCGAATTTAATCGCAGATACCAATCTTCGGTTAGGTCCCTAGCAGCCTTTGAAAAAAGTGACTCTCCCGACGACTGGAGAGACTTAATGCGTCTCTATATGATTAGACGGACTCGCGGTTTTATCAAAAATAATTATGCTACAGAAGACGAACAGGGTCGTCGGTATCTAAAATTTGCTGATGGGTCGAGGGTTTATCTTCCCCAACGACAACTAAAGACAATCAAGTTTGACCTACAAGACTCGGTTTATGCGCGTTTATATTCGGAAGCAGTGGTGATAACTCTCAACGGATTGAAGTTACCCCGTTACGGATTGGGAAATTATCTAATTAAAGGATGCAAAGGGACAGGAGAGGAAGAAACCATCTTAAAAAGTCTATCCCGTGCGGGTAAAAGATTAATGGGTTTTTGTCGGACGAATTTATTTAAACGTTTGGAGAGTGGGGGGTATGCTTTCCTGCAATCCCTTGACCGTCATATTCTCCGTAACTATATTTTCCTTCATGCCATGGCCAATAATTTACCCCTTCCCATCGGGAGTCAGGATCCAGCTTTGTTAGACACTCGTTATCTGGATGAGGATTTAGTCACTCAGGGAGAAGATGAAAGTATAGAAACCGAGGAGACTGGGGGGATAACCGGATTAGAAAAAGAGTATCAAAAAAGAGCCGAACAAGTGTATCAAAAGTATAGCGGTGATTATCGCAAGCGCTTTCAGTGGATTAACCCCGAGGTGTTTAAACCCGCATTGAAAAAAGACCTAAAATCTGATGCCTTGGCTTTAATAGCATTATTGCAAACCTGTGGGACCTGGCAGCCGGAGACCGACGAAAAGCTAGAGAAGTTATGGCAGCTGTTAGAGGAGAATCATCCCCAAGAAAAGGTGTTAATTTTTAGCCAATTTGCCGATACAGTCAGTTATTTAGTCACTCAGTTGCAAAATCGGGGAGTGGATAAGATTGCGGGAGTGACGGGAAACTCTGCTAATCCTGCGGAAATGGTCCATCGTTTTAGTCCCCGCAGTAATTCTCAGCAAGTGGGGGAAGAAATACGAGTCTTGGTTGCGACGGATATCTTGAGTGAAGGGTTAAATTTACAGGATTGTGCCATTATCGTTAATTATGACCTACCCTGGGCAATTATTCGCCTGATTCAACGGGCCGGAAGGGTAGATAGAATCGGTCAAAAAGCAAGTCAGATTCTCTGTTATTCCTTTTTACCTGCGGAGGGAGTGGAGAGAATTATTAAACTGCGGACGAGACTATCTCAAAGACTGCGAGAGAATGCGGACGTGGTGGGGACCGATGAGGTATTTTTTGAGGAGGAGATGGATAACCAGACTTTATTAGATCTGTATCATGAAAAATCTGAGGTTATCGATGAGGAGGAGGATCAAGAAGTGGATTTAACCTCGGAAGCGTATCAAATTTGGAAAAATGCGATCGAAGTTGACCCTAGTTTAAAACATACCATAGAGACTCTGCCGCCGGTGGTTTATTCTACCCGTTGCCATAGTGGGACAGCAACCCATCCGGAGGGAGTCATGGTTTATCTAAAAACTGCCGGGGGGAATGATGCTTTAGCATGGATTGATAAGCAGGGAAATAGTGTGACTCAATCCCAATTAACTATTTTACGGTCCGCTGCCTGTCATCCCCAAACCCCGGCCATTCCCCCCCATCCCCAACACCATCAGTTAGTACAAAAAGGGACAGAATTAATCGCGGAGGAGGAAAACAACTCCGGATCTAAATTGGGACGATTGACGGGAGCAAAATTTAAGACCTACGAGCGCTTAAAAAGGTATTCTCAAGATAGTAAGGATGATCTATTTGCTCATGAGGATTTATGCAAGGCTCTCGACCAATTGTATCATTATCCCCTTAGACAGTCGGCTCTCGATCGCTTAAATCGTGGTTTAAGAACCGGCATCAGTGACCGACAATTGGCAGACTTACTGGTATCTTTATATAAAGATGACCGTCTCTGTATTGTTCACCCACAAGAATCCACCCAAGAACCTCAGATTATTTGTTCCTTGGGTCTATTTCAACCTTCTTAAGTCCCCCTTATCAAGGGGGATTTAGGGGGATCTAACCAATTCAAGTCCCCCTTATCAAGGGGGATTTAGGAGGATCAAACCAATTCAAGTCCCCCTTATTAAGGGGGATTTAGGGGGATCAAACCTTTTGACTCCTAACCCTAACAACAATTTTTAATTTTTCCAAGAGGTCCATTATGTCCCTCAACTTCTCCCGGACTCGTGACTTATTATGTAACTTCCAATTTGGGGAACTGTTTATCGAGGAATTGGGATGGTCTCATCCTCGCGCAAAAAAAACTGTTAGTATCACCGTTGACAACCAAGAATATCCCTGTCAACGGATTGCGGAAGTGTCCGGAGTAGCAGTATTAGAGGTGACAACTACCGATATACCCGATGCGAAACTTCGTCGGGACATTCACCAGCAAGTTATCGAAAGAATTGCCGAAAATCTGCTAATTTTCGTCGATGGGGGACGGACACGCAGTTTATGGTACTGGGTAAAAAGAGAGGGAAGTAAAAGTTATATCCGTGACCATCTTTATATAAAAGGACAACCGGGAGATTTATTTCTCGGTAAACTAGCGGAATTAGTCCTCGATATCACCGACTTTGAAGATGGGGAACCCTCCGTGGTGGAGGTGGCCCATCGCTTACAAAAAGGTTTCGATATCGAAAAGATTACCAAGAAATTTTATCAGGAATTTCAGCGAGAGCATTTACAGTTCCTCCCCTTTATCCAAGGAATCGATCGAGAAAGCGATCGAAAATGGTACACTTCGGTTATTCTCAATCGTTTAATGTTCGTCTATTTCCTGCAGCGCAAGGGATTTATCGATAACGACTTCAACTATCTGCAAAACCAATTACAAGCAAGTCAACGACGCGGGAAAAATTTATTTTATCGTCAGTTTCTGCAAACCCTCTTTTTCCAAGCATTCGCTCAACCGGAATCCCAACGAGATGAGACAGTAACTGCATTGGTGGGAAAAGTCAAATATCTTAACGGAGGATTATTTCTCCAACATCCCCTCGAAAATCTTTATCAAAACATTTGTATTGATGACCAAGCATTTGAGAATATCCTCGATTTATTCTCCCGTTACTCTTGGAACCTTGACGACACTCCGGGGGGAAGCGATGACGAAATTAACCCCGATGTTTTGGGATATATCTTTGAAAAGTATATCAACCAAAAAGCTTTCGGTGCTTACTATACCCGTCCGGAGATTACTGAATATCTCTGTGATAGGACGATTAATAAATGGATTGTCGAGAGAAGCAATCAATATTATCCCCGCAAACAATTTGCCAGTATTTCTGAACTACTAATTAATCTCGATTCTCCCCTCTGTCAGCTTCTGATTGAAGATATTCTTCCCCAGCTTTCTATTTTAGACCCTGCCTGTGGTTCCGGTGCTTTTTTAGTGGCTGCGATGAAGACATTAATCGGAATTTATAGCGCGGTGATTGGGACAATTGAACTACGGGGAGACAGTAAATTAAAACAGTGGTTAACAGAGGTAAGAAAATCCCATCCCTCCCTCGGATATTACATCAAAAAAAGAATTATTTCCGATAACCTCTACGGTGTCGATATCATGGAGGAAGCAACGGAAATCGCAAAACTGCGTTTATTTCTCGCTTTAGTTGCTGCCGCACAATCGGTGACAGAATTGGAACCCTTACCGAATATTGATTTTAATATCATGTCGGGAAATTCCCTCATCGGTTTAATTCGCGTGGACGAAAAAAGTTTTAATCTCATGGGAGAGGAAAACATTCTGCAAACCCTCACCGCGCAAAATTATCAGACAATTCTCGCGGAAAAAAACCGCAGTATTGAATTATACAAAGAACACGCTTTTCGGTTGGGAGAAGTAGAGGGAACCCCCCAAGAAAACCGTCTCCAGATGTTACGCAATCACATCGAGGATGTCAACCGCGAATCGGTGCAGAAATTAAACCAAATTCTCTTAGATGAGTTTAGCGGTAAGTTGTCAATTAAGTACGAATCCGCACAATTAACGGGAAAAGCAAAGAAACGTTTATTAACTCTCTCTGATATGCAGTCCCTGAAACCCTTCCACTGGGGTTATCACTTCGATAAACTGATTACAGAAAAAGGTGGTTTTGATGTGATTATCACCAATCCCCCTTGGGAAGTCTTTAAACCCCAAGCGAAAGAATTTTTTTCTCAGCATAGCGACTTGGTGACTAAAAATAAAATGGACATCAAGACGTTTGAAAAGGAACAGAAAAAACTGTTAACTAATCCCGAAATCGCTCAAGCATGGTTAGAATATCAAAGTCAATACCCCCACGTTAGTCTCTATTTTCGTTCCTCGGAACAATATAAAAATCAAATCTCTATTGTTAATGGGAAAAAGCAAGGGACGGATATTAATCTCTATAAGCTTTTTGTTGAACAATGTTTTAATCTCCTCCATCCCCGGGGAGAATGTGGAATAGTTATTCCCAGTGGAATTTATACCGATTTAGGAACCAAACAACTGCGAGAAATGTTATTTTCTCAGACAAATGTGACAGGATTATTTTGTTTTGAAAATCGTAAAACAATTTTTGAAGGTGTAGATAGTCGCTTTAAGTTTGTCATTATAACTTTTGAGAAAAATAAACAAACTCTTTCCTTTCCTGTGGAATTTATGCGTCACAATGTTGAGGAATTACAACGTTTTCCCCATAAAGATAGTTTAGTAATTAGCGTCGATTTAATCCGCAAACTATCCCCCGATTCCCTCTCGGTAATGGAATTTAAACAAGATATAGATATTCATATCGCAGAAAAAATGTCTCGTTTTCCCCTGCTAGGAGAAACCCTTCCCGATACATGGAATCTCAAGTTAACATCAGAATTTCACATGACTAATGATAGTCATTTATTTAAAACTGAACCCGCACAGGGAAGACTACCCCTCTACGAAGGAAAAATGATTCATCAATTCACCCATCGGTATGCTTTACCGAAATACTGGTTAGATGAAAAAGAAGCAAGACAAGCTTTATTAAAACGCGGTGAAGTCGATAAAGGTCAAATCTTGGACTATCAAACCTATCGTTTAGGATTTCGGTCAGTTTCATCAAGTACAAACGAACGCTCTTTAATTTCTAGTCTGATACCTAAATCAGTTTTTTGCGGAAATTCGTTATCTATTAGTGAGTATGAACAAAATAATTTTCGAGAAAATGAGGGATTCAAATTTTTCATTGTTACCATTTTAAACAGCTTTTTAATTGATTGGATGCTCAGACAAAAAGTTAGTCAAAACCTAAATTTTTTCTACATCTACCAGCTACCTATCCCCCGACTAAAAGAGGGAGATAAATACTTTCAGGAGATAGTAGAAAATGCAGCAAAATTGATTTGTACTACAGAAGAATTTGATCAATTAGCGAAAGAAGTGGGGATAGTTTCCCATAAAAATGGAGTAACAGAAGAAGCAGAAAGAATGGCAATTAGAGCGAAATTAGATGCAATAGTTGCCCACTTGTATGAATTAACCTTAACAGAATTTCAACATATATTAAGTACCTTTCCCCTCGTCCCCGAAAGCGTCAAAACTGCCACCCTCAAAGCTTACCAAAACCTGTAAGGGAATTATGAATTATGAATTATGAATGATGAAGTGGGGAAATTGAACTAAAACCCCATAAACCCCCAAAGGGTAGGGTTGATTCATGAATCAACCCTACAATAAATCAACCCTACAATAAATCAACCCTACAATAAATCAACCCTACAATAAATCAACCCTACAATAAATCAACCCTATAATAAATCAACCCTACAATAAATCAACCCTACAATAAATCAACCCTACAATAAATCAACCCTACAATAAATCAACCCTACAATAAATCAACCCTACAATAAATCAACCCTACAATAAATCAACCCTACAATAAAT
>NZ_JADBTB010000248.1:0-9310 GCF_020246405.1 Microcystis sp. M083S1 | reverse complement strand
TTGTCAATCAAAAAGTACCAGGCATGGGAGTGATCAGGGGGAAAATTGAGGTACTTTTTCCCTGAAAATTAGGTAGTTGACCACCTGAAAATCGGTAAAACCCTACACCCCACACCCCACACCCCACACCCTACCCCCAGGGAAAACTTTTTCAGCAGACCCTAATTAACAATAATCTCGTCGGTGCTGTCAGGTTGGTTCATTTCTGTTAGGGTTTGCCAACCTGATTGCCAGAGATTCGCGTCTTGCAACTGTTTAGCATTAATCCAGAAGCGGACGGTCGGATCGCAGGAAGCGACCAATTCCGCAAAAACCCATTGACCGCGATTTTGACGATTGACCACTTGAAAATGTCGCCAGCCCCATGTTTTTTGTTTTGCCGTCCATTTTGACCCCAAGAGATGGGGATACTTCTGTTTTTTGGGCATAAAAGTTAAGACACCTGAGTTCTGGATAGGCTAAAACCCTTATATTATCCTAGTCTGCCAACCCGATTCTTTTCCCGGAGCGATCGACTCGATGACAAACTGAAAAAAAGCCAGCAGAACAAAAGTCAAATTATCGGGGCGCTTAAGTGCGCCCCAGTTTTGGCTAATAACCGCGCCAAACACCAACCAAAACCCCTTGTACTTGTACTTGTTCGGTATTGGCTGTAATTGGTTGATATTTTTGATTGGAGGGTTGGAGAGTGATGATTTCTCCTTCTTGGTAGAAACGTTTTAAAGTAGTGCCGTGGCCTTCCACTCTAGCGGCGACGATTTCCCCATTGGACACCGCTTCATTGCCGGTGAGAGAACGCATAATCACCAGATCCCCATCGGCAATATGGTCCTCGATCATACTGTCTCCAGAAACCCGCAGAGCATAACAGTCTTGACTGCGTTGAAACAGGTTAGAAAGATCGAGTTTTTCTTCCACATCGGTGAAGGGTTCCACTAAACCACCTGCAGCGATCGCACCTAGAACCGGTAAACCTTGCACTGGTTGTTTGAGAATCCGCAGGGTGCGTGCTTTTCCTTCTGTCCAATCAATATAGCCTTTGGCGCGTAAACGTTCTAAACGGCTTTGAATCGGTGCGGGAGACCGTAAATTCATCGCTCGCATCATTTGCCGGATGGAAGGGGCGTGCTGAGTAGTGCGAATGTACTCAATTAGCCAGTCGTACAACTCCTGTTGCGCTTGAGTAAGGGATTCGAGGTTAGTCATGATCTATTTTCCTATCCTTGGGTTAAGATAATTTGTACTTTAGTTCATTTGTGTTTAACCTAGTACATCTTAACTTCATCGGCCGACTAAATCAACTGGTTATTAGATCTCTGGCAACAATCAAAAATTGTCGTGGTTGGTTAGGAGACTCCGAGACAGCCTTGAATCAGTTATCAGTTAGGGACTTGCGTGGGAATAATATCCCAATCGATCGGAGGGCGCAAGCTTTGCGCCCCTACAGTAACGGATTTTGTCCACAATGTAGGGGCGAACTGCGTTCGCCCAAAAGGTACATTATCAAAGCGCAAGTCCCTTATCAGTTATCAGATGCGAGTTACAGCGTTTCTCAGATAGATGAGGTTCGTTCTTGCGGCTACAATACTTGATTAGCAAGGGTTAATCTGTGCTTCACCTTTACGAGAAAGGCCGTATCGGTTCACTGATTACTGATTACTGTTCACTGATAACTGAAAAGTCTCCCTTCTCCCCACTTCATAATTCATAATTCCTTCTCCCTGTTCATAGACAGTCTTAACGAGTAATTTAGATAGTCAACAGCTTATCTTCTGACCTAGCACTTTTTTTAAAAAAGTATCATTAATTTTTATCTCAATTCTCAATATTAATTAACCCCAGGGTCGGTTGCTGGCAAACTCAGCAGCGTATTAAGAAAAAATAACGAATTGCTAGAAAGCCGAGAATCTGGATAATGATCGAGGTGGAGACAGAAAAATTGCTCTACTTAAGCCTGTCTGCCGTAAGCGTCCAATAGTAGATAGGGAGTCAAAAGCGACGCTCAAAGAAAATCCTTCGGTTGTCAGGGAAACGAGAGGATATTTAGTGCGAAATTGAGCCGTAAAAAAACTTAAAATCCCGACAAATATCGTAAAAACTAAGGGGAACACATGACCACAAAAACCTATGCAACCATAGATGGTAACGAAGCTGTTGCACGCGTTGCCTATCGTCTCAGTGAAGTGATCGCTATTTATCCTATCACTCCCTCCTCGCCCATGGGTGAATGGTCCGATAGTTGGGCAGCCGAACGCAGAGCTAATCTCTGGGGAACCATTCCTTCCGTAATCGAAATGCAGAGCGAAGGTGGGGCAGCGGGAACCCTGCACGGAGCGCTACAAACAGGCTCTTTAACTACTACTTTCACTTCCTCGCAGGGATTATTATTAATGCTCCCCAACTTCTACAAAATTGCGGGGGAATTAACCTCTTCAGTGGTCCATGTGGCGGCCCGTGCTTTAGCAGCCCAAGGATTGTCAATTTTTGGGGATCATAGTGATGTCATGTCTGCCAGAAGTACGGGTTGGGCTATGTTAGCAGCTAATTCGGTTCAAGAAGCTCATGATCTGGCGGCTATTGCCACAGCTACCACCCTAGAAACGCGGATTCCTTTCCTGCACTTTTTTGATGGTTTTCGTACCAGTCATGAGGTGCAAAAAGTCGAATTAATTAGCGATGAAATTCTCAAAGAACTGATAGATGAAGACCTAATTATTGCCCATCGTCAAAGAGCTTTAACTCCCGATCGACCGGTGTTACGAGGCACGGCACAAAATCCCGATGTTTATTTCCAGGCAAGGGAAAGCGTCAATCCTTTCTATTATGCTTGTCCCGATATCGCCCAAAAAATTATGGATCGTTTTGCCCAATTAACAGGAAGGCAATACCATCTCTATGAATACCACGGTGCGCCCGATGCCGAAAGAGTGATTATGTTAATGGGATCGGGAGGGGAAACCGTCCATGAAACCGTGGATTATCTCAATCAAAATGGGGCTAAAGTTGGGGTTTTAAAAGTTCGTCTCTATCGTCCCTTTGCCGCCGAAAAATTACTGGCAGCTCTGCCCACCACGGTGAAAAAAATAGCCGTTTTAGATCGCTGTAAAGAACCCGGTGCCGGGGGCGATCCGCTATATTTAGACGTGGTAAATGCCTTTATGGAAGAGTACGAAGGCAAGCTGCCGAAAATTGTGGGAGGACGCTACGGTTTATCTTCCAAAGAATTTACTCCAGCCATGGTTGCTGGCATATTTGATAACTTAAGTCTCGACAAACCGAAAAATCACTTCACTATCGGTATCGTTGATGATCTCACCTTTTCCAGTTTGGAATATGACCGCAGTTTTTCCACCGAACCAGACGAAGTAGTGCGGGCGGTTTTCTACGGTTTAGGTTCCGATGGTACGGTGGGAGCTAACAAAAATTCAATTAAAATTATCGGTGAAGATACCGATAATTATGCCCAGGGTTATTTCGTCTATGATTCCAAAAAATCTGGCTCCGTCACCGTTTCTCACCTACGCTTTGGACCCCATCCGATTCGCTCTACCTATTTAATCACTGATGCTAACTTTATCGCCTGTCATCAGTGGGAATTTATCGAACAATTTGATCTGCTAGAAACCGCTAAATCGAACTCAATTTTTCTCCTCAATAGTCCCTATCCACCGGAGGAGGTATTTAGTCGCTTACCCCGCCATCTCCAGCAAACTATCATCGATAAAAATCTGCAAGTTTATACGATTAATGCCACTCAAGTGGCCAAAGAAGCGGGGATGGGCAGTCGGATTAATACCGTGATGCAGGTGTGTTTCTTTGCCCTAGCGGGGGTTTTGTCTCGGGAAGATGCGATCGCACAAATCAAAAAAGCCATCCGCAAGACCTACGGCAAGAAAGGGGAAGAAATCGTGCAGATGAACATCAAAGCTGTGGATTCTGCCCTAGAACATCTCTATCAAGTCCCAATTCCCGCCACTGTCACCCCTGAAGCTTTTGAATTAAGACCACCAATTCCCGACAGCGCACCCACTTTCGTCCGAGAAGTCCTCGGCAAAATTATCGCCCGTCACGGGGATGAATTGCCCGTTAGCGCCCTTCCCAACGATGGTACTTACCCCACCGCCACTAGCCAATGGGAAAAACGCAATATTGCCCAAGAAATCCCCGTTTGGGATGCCGATGTCTGTGTTCAGTGCGGTAAATGCGTTCTTGTTTGTCCCCACGCCGTTATTCGCTCGAAAGTCTATGACGAGGCCGAATTAGCTACGGCCCCAGAAACCTTTAAAGTCGCTAATGCCAAGGATCACGACTGGAAAGGGCTAAAATTCACCATCCAAGTGGCCGCCGAAGATTGTACCGGTTGCGGTCTCTGTGTTGATGTTTGCCCCGCTAAAAACAAATCGCAACCACGTCTAAGAGCGATTAATATGGCTCCCCAATTGCCCCTGCGGGAACAGGAACGAGTTAACTGGGATTTCTTCCTTAATTTGCCTAATCCAGACCGATTAAGCCTAAATCTCAATAAAATTAACCATCAGCAAATGCAGGAACCTCTCTTTGAGTTTTCCGGCGCTTGTGCCGGTTGTGGTGAGACTCCCTACGTTAAATTAGTCAGTCAGCTATTTGGCGATCGCATGATAGTGGCTAATGCTACCGGTTGTTCATCTATCTACGGAGGTAATTTACCGACAACACCCTGGGCAGTTAACGCCGAAGGTCGCGGTCCGGCCTGGTCGAATTCCCTCTTTGAAGATAATGCCGAATTTGGCTTAGGATTCCGAGTTTCCATCGATAAACAGGCAGAATTTGCCGCCGAACTGTTAGGAACCCTCGCTAGTGAAATCGGAGAAAGTCTAGCGGCAGATATTCTCAATTGTCACCAAGTCGATGAAGCGGAAATTTACGAACAACGGCATCGGGTAGAGGCCCTAAAATCCCGTTTAGGGCAATTAACCCCGACCACGCAGGTGAAAATGTTGTTATCCGTGGCCGATTATCTGGTCAAGAAAAGCGTCTGGATTGTCGGGGGTGACGGTTGGGCCTACGACATCGGTTATGGTGGCTTAGATCACGTTTTAGCTAGTGGTCGCAATGTCAATATTTTGGTCATGGATACGGAAGTTTACTCAAATACGGGCGGCCAGGCCTCGAAAGCTACTCCTCGCGCCGCCGTAGCTAAATTTGCTTCTGGTGGCAAACCCAGCCCGAAAAAAGACCTCGGTTTAATGGCCATGACCTACGGTAACGTCTATGTGGCCAGCGTGGCTATGGGGGCAAAAAACGAGCAAACTATCAAAGCTTTCCTAGAAGCGGAAGCTTACAACGGGCCATCGTTAATTATCGCCTATTCTCACTGTATTGCTCACGGGATCAACATGACCACCGCCATGAACCATCAAAAAGAAGTGGTGGAAAGCGGTCGCTGGTTAATGTACCGTTATCATCCCGATTTAGCTAAAGAAGGCAAAAATCCCCTACAATTGGACAGCCGTGCGCCTAAGCTTACCGTAGCGCAAACTCTCTACTCGGAGAATCGCTTTAAGATGTTGGCCACCAGTAAGCCGGAGGAAGCTAAACGTCTGCTCAAAGAAGCACAAGCAGATGTGGATACGCGCTGGCAAATGTATCAGTATTTAGCAGCAAAAGGTACAGGGAGCAACGAATAGTTATGAATCTACACACTACCTACATGGGTTTGCAATTGCGATCGCCGTTAGTCATCGGTGCGGCCGCACCCTTGAGCGAGGATATCGACAATATCAAGAAAATGGAAGACTTCGGAGCCGCTGCCGTGGTTTTACACTCCTTTTTCGAGGAGCAGATTAAACACGAAAGACTGGCTCTACACCATCATTTTACCCACGGAGCCGAGAGTTTTGCGGAAGCTTTGACTTATTTTCCCGAACCGGAGGTTTTTCACGTTGGTTCCGACGAATATCTCAACCATATTCGCCAAGCCAAAGAAATGGTCGATATTCCCATTATTGCCAGTCTCAACGGTGAGACCTCTGGGGGATGGTTAGAGTATGCCACTCAAATTCAACAAGCGGGCGCCGATGCTTTGGAGTTGAATGTTTATTATGTTCCCAACGACCTGGAATTAACCGGAAATCACGTCGAACAAAACTATATTGATATCCTCAAAATTGTCAAATCGGAGGTATCAATTCCCGTCTCGATGAAGTTAAGTCCCTACTTTAGCAATACGGCCAATATGGCTAAACAATTAGCGGAAGCAGGGGCCGATGGGTTGGTATTATTTAACCGTTTCTATCAGCCGGATATCGACTTAGAAACCTTAGATGTTCACCCCAATATTATCCTCAGTAATCCCCAAGCAATGCGTTTACCCCTGCGCTGGATTGCCATGCTTTACGGTCGTGTACCGACGGATTTTGCCGCTACCAGTGGTATTCATAACGCCATCGACGTGATCAAAATGATGATGGTGGGGGCAAAAGCGACCATGTTAGTTAGTGTTTTATTACGCCACGGTTTGGAGGAAATTACCAAGATCGAACAGGGTTTATTGCATTGGTTGGAAGAAAATGAGTACGAATCGATCGAGCAGTTAATTGGCAGTATGAGTCAAATGAATTGCCCAGATCCGACCGCTTTTGAACGGGTACAGTACATGAAAGCTCTGCAAAGTTACGAACCTGTTTGGAAACGTTTTCAAACCACCAGCAAATAAAAGTGGGAAGTGGGAAATTATGAATTATGAATTATGAATTGGGGAGTGGGGAGCAGGGAGAATAAATAAAAATAATCTCCTGACTCCCGACTCCTGACTCCTTAATACTGACTCCCGACAACGAAAAAAAAATCCTGGAGGATATAACCATGAACGAGAATCAAAAGAAAAAAATCGGCATTCTGACCAGTGGTGGCGATTGCCCGGGGTTAAATGCGGTAATTCGTGCCGTGGTGAAATCATCAAAACTAAAGGGTTGGGATGTGTACGGCATTCCCTACGGGACCGACGGTTTTATGCAGATTGCCGAGGGAAAATATCACCCCCAAGATTTAATCCTGACTCAGCATGGCTATAACCTACCCGGGGTCTTGAAAGGATTAGACGTTTTGCAGTTTCTTAGTGGTAGTGTTTTGGGTTCTTTGAGCAAAGGACATCCCGAAAACCCAGAAATTGCCACGAAAATCCTGCAAGGATACGAAATGCTGGGATTAGATGCCCTGATCGTCGTTGGGGGCGATGGGAGCATCGATATCATCTACGATCTCGCCCAGAAAGGCAACTGGAATATTATCGCGGTTCCCAAAACCATCGATAATGACGTTCCCTATACGGAATGGTCCGTCGGTTTTACCACTGCCGTGGATATCGTCACTCAAGCTTTGTATGATCTCACCTTTACCGCCGCTAGTCACGAAAGGGTGATGATTGTGCAGGTGATGGGTAGAGATGCCGGTCATTTAGCCCTTCATGCCGGAATTGCCGGGGGGGCCGATGCGATTTTTATTCCCGAATTAACCCCGGCTCTCACTCCCGAAATTATCGACGGTTGTTGTCGTCATTTGGCAGAATTACGCGCTCAAGGTCGTAAATTCGCTCTCATTGTCATTTCTGAGGGTGTTAAAAACGAAGATAACCAAAAAGAGAAGTATATTGCCGATTATTTAGAAAAATTAATATTTGACAAAACTCGCTCTTTGTGCGTTACCGATCCCGTCTTCTGTTATCTCAATTCCATGGATGTGCGGGCCATGTCTTTGGGACACCTGCAAAGAAGTCGTCCTCCTTTGGCCATGGATCGACTGTTAGCCACGGCCTTCGGCATTAAGGCCGTAGAATTAATCGAACAGGGTAAACTCGATCGCGTGGTGATTTGGCGCGGGGGACAAGTGCGTAGTTTGCCCCTGAAACCAGTGATCAAAATTATCAAACAATGTCATCAAGAGCATCGCTGTGCCTATCCCGTGGATCCTGATGGTTTTATCGTCAAAACAGCCCGTTCTTTGGGAATTTACCTAGGGGAAAATACCACAACTGAGACGGCAGTAGTTCCGCAAGCTGTGGAGGCGTTGGTTTAGTTATAATAAAGCGAGAAGGGTTGCTAATACTTTCTCGCTTTTTTAATTGGTTAAGATATTTAATTCTGCTAATTTTACTTGCAATAATTTACTGTATTTTATGGCTTTTCTCAGTAATCTGTCATCGGTGGTTAACAATACGTCTATTCTAGCATATTCAGCGCAAGCGATATGAAAAGAATCATAAAGATCAAATCCTAAATATATAACCAATACTGTTTAACTGTTGTCCCATTCTTCATCACTAATACCCGCTTGTTTGAGAATTTCCTTAACTAAATCTGTAGAGATTTCTTGATTTCCATGAGGGTTAGGGATGCGAATTTTATGTTGACCCTTTTTCATAAATTGATGTTTACTACCAGAAAAAGGTCCTGTGTAACCTAAAGCTTTCAATTTTCTGATTAATTTTCTGCGAGAAATTGCTGATGGCATAACTAAACTTCTGCAACTGTTGTAACTTTAATTTCTAATCCATCTATGATAGGTAAAGGGTCGCCATCTTGTAATTTTAAAATGATCCATTCTTCTAGAACTTCTAGTAAGTCTTGACGGCATTCTTCAACGGTCAATCCATTTCCCCAAACGCCTTGAAAGCCTTCTATTTCAGCAAACCAAGTACCGTCATTTAGCCTTTTGTATTGTGCTTTTTGTAAAGCTTTTTCACAATAATTGAGTAAGATCATTTTCTTCTCTAAATCTCCATAATATGTAACTATATTATCACTTCTCCTCACCAATCCCATCACACAAATGTCTATCCTCCTCCTTAACGCCAGAATTAGGATTGTGCAAATAAACCCGCACCCAATCGCAACTACGCCCCATTAAAGCGTTTAAGTCCTGCATTGTCCTACAATCTTTCTGTATTGTCCTACAACTCTTCTGCATCGCCCTATAATCCTTCTGTATCCTCACAAAGAAGTCTAAACCAAGATTAACGTGATTTTAGGATTAACTGGATTATTTACTTGGAAACTCCTGACAATCTTTTAAGATTGAGCATCCTGAAAATCCTCTAATCCTCAAAATCCTGATACTGACGATTTACCCCCAATCCCATCACACAAATGCCTATCCTCCTCCCTAACACCAGAATTAGGATTGTGCAAATAAACCCGCACCCAATCGCAACTACGCTCCATTAAAGCGTTTAAGTCCTGCATTGTCCTACAATCTTTCTGTATTGTCCTACAACTCTTCTGCATCGCCCTATAATCCTTCTGTATCCTCACAAAGAAGTCTAAACCAAGATTAA
>NZ_JADBTB010000247.1:0-2573 GCF_020246405.1 Microcystis sp. M083S1 | reverse complement strand
TAGGTTCTGTGTGATAAGTTTAATTGACATAGGATCGATCGATCTTTGTGTCCTTTGTGTCTTTGTGGTTCGTTCCACCCCCTCGCTCTTGAGAAATGTATCTTAGAATACATTTTACCCACCAAAGCTGGGAGAGCCAAACTTTTTCAGCCAGCCCTATCTAAAATATCCAATAATTCTAGGGGATGATGAATGAGATGATCGGGGTTAAATTGAGTGAGAATTTGAGGGGAATTAAAGCCCCAAGCGACGGCCACCACTTGCACTTGACTTTTTTGGGCGGCAGTAATATCTCTGGTTTCATCGCCGACATAAATCATTTCATCGGGACAGAATTTATTTTGTCGGATCAGGCGATCAATAATTTTGTGTTTGCTGAATAAAGGCGTTCCCGAACAGATAAAATCAAATAAATTTAAGAGTTGATTATTATCTAAAAATATGGTGACATTTTCTTTGGTATTAGAAGTTATTATTCCTAATCTATAGCCTCTTTCTTTAAGAGTGGCGAGGCATTGATGCCAGCCATGGAAGGGTTTCAGACATTCAATTTGTTTATTTAATTCCCGTTTAACTCGATAGAGTAAAAAAGGGATTTTAACGGGGGAAACTTGGGATTGTTTAATAATTTCTTGGGAACTAAGGTTTTTTAGTCTGGCCAAATCTTCCTCGTTGACGGGTTGATAACCAAAATTTTTAGCCAAACGATTGACAATCTCCACGAAAGTATCGTGGGTATCGGCGATAGTACCATCAAAATCGAACACGACCACTTTAATTGTCATCTTGTGCGGGGTGAGGGGAATGAGCTAAATTAGCTTGGGCATTACGTCGCCACTGCTGGGGTTTGATTCGACGCAGGGCTGACGAGATAAAACGACGATCCCACTCCTCTATAGTTAGATTAGCTAATTCATCCAACCTTGGCGAGAGGTTTTCCGGACGAGGTTGAAAATCCTCCACGTCGGTAACTTGGGCAAAACGTTGATTCCAAGGACAGACATCTTGACAGATATCGCAGCCGGCGACCCAACCTTGTAAATTCTTGGCAATTTCTGTAGGCAAAGTTACAGCACGATTTTCGATAGTATGGTACGCAATACAGCGATTAGCATCCACCACATAGGGACTAACTATTGCTTGGGTCGGACAAGCGCTTAAACAACGGCTACAGGTGCCACAATGGGCGCTATGGGGTCGATCGGGTTCTAAAGGTAAATTAGTTAATATTTCCCCTAAAAAGACCCAACTGCCGTAATTGCGGGTAATTAAGTTACCGTTCTTGGCAATCCAGCCGATCCCTGCTCTTTGCGCCCAAACTTTATCCTGTACTGGTCCAGTATCCACATAGTAACGGGTTTGAATTTGCTCTCCCTGACTTTCTAACCATTGACTGAGGGCTTTTAATTTTTTACTTAATACTTTGTGATAATCCCGTCCCCAAGCATAACGGGAAATTTTGCCATGGTTTTGCTCTTGACTGTGTTGTTGGGGAGTGTAGTAGTTAAGGGCGAGACCAATTAGCGATCGCACTTCCGGCCAAAGAGTTTTGATATCCTGTCGTTTCGGGTTAGTCATCCAATCCATATCAGCGTGATAACCCCGCTCTAACCAGCTTTTTAGATGGGATACCGCCGAGTCTTGGCTGTCCACAGAGGCAATACCGACTTTATGGAAGCCCAACTCTAGCGCTTTTTCTTTGATTTGTGTTTCTGTCACCATAGAAATATCTTAAGTCAAGTATTTGTAATAATTATTTGCAATTCTAAATTTTTTGTTACATGATGCGCGGGTAAAGAGATAAGGCAGTAAGCAAGTCTCTAAATCAAATGAACAATCACCTGTGAGGCTTATTATAAAAAGTCAGCAATCCGATTACTGGATCCTACGGTATTCTCAGTCTTAACACCAAACTAGGTTTCTGGCATCAATTAGCGGAAATGATCAAAGGTTCTCTTGGGTTTGTTGGGTAAAATGTATTCTAAGATACAGTCCTGCTGGCAAGCGCGTGGAACGAACCACAAAGACACAAAGGACACAAAGATTGATCTCTCCTATCTAAGTTAAACTTATCACACAAAGAATAAGAGAGCCGATCAAGGAAGGAACTGTGGTTCCCGTCCCCGCTAACTACAAAATGACTCGCGAGGCGAATCTCGTCCTCACCGCTCTGCAAAGACTGGACTTTAGCCAACAAATCACCGTTTTAGGTAATGCTGTAGTGGACATGGGTGTGATCCTCTTGCCTAGTTTTTCAACTCATCTCTATCTTTAATTTTGACCAAACAACTACCTTGATCCATAACTCCTAACCTCTCGGTTAGGGGTTGTTTTTGATCGAGAGCAGTTATCTTCATGGTGAGGTAGGAAGTCTCTGATTTTAGGGAACGTCGGAACTGCGGAACAGTAGCCGGTAGATATCCAGTCTCGTCATAGTTAGTAAAAGTATAGTCAAATATAGACAGACTGAATTCCATTTCAGAAATTCCTTTCACTTTTACTTCGAGAGATTGATTCTCCTTGGGTGAACTACGCACCTCTCTATCCCATAGCGGTTAAACACATTTGGGAAT
>NZ_JADBTB010000246.1:0-12000 GCF_020246405.1 Microcystis sp. M083S1 | reverse complement strand
TTTAGACTTTTTTTCTCTCAAAAATTGCCGACCATTGGAGTGATTGGGGGGAAAATTCAGGTACTTTTTCCCTGAAAATTAGGTAGTTGACCACCTGAAAATCGATAAAACCCCACACCCCACACCCCACACCCCACACCCCACACCCTGCCACCACCGAAAAACTTTTTCAGCAAGCCCTAAGTTAGACGGACGCAAAAAAACCTCGGCGCTCATCCCGAGGTGAATTTAGGAGATTTGAGCTTATGTTGACGTGAAGTTGACGTAAATTAGCTAAGGGCGTTGATCACATAATCGATGTAGGAATTAGCTTCCACAGCAGCATCCCCACTTAATCCGTGATTGGTTTTGATGTATTTTAAGGCTTCGATATACCAGCTAGGAGATAGTTCAAAGGCACTATTAATTTCACTCAAACCGGCGACTAGATATTCATCGATCGGGCCTGTACCGCCTACCACGAGGGCATAGGTGATAATTCGGATATAGTAGCCGATATCGCGAACGCACTTGGATTTCCCCCGCTCATCGTAGGCATAGTTCGGCCCCTGGAGTTGGGTGGTGTAGGGAAATTTTTGATAGACAGCGTTGGCTGCTTCTTGGGCTAAACTGGGGGCCTTTTGGGCGAGGATTTTTACCCCTTCTAGGGTGATGGCGGCTTGACGGAAACGACCGAACGCCACTTGTAATTCAGCACTGCTGAGAAAACGGCCTTGGGAATCGGCAGTAGCCACCGCTTCGGTTAAAGGTGTCTTGGTCATCGATGGAATTGCTCCTACAAAAGTTTAATCGGATTTAGAGAAGAAAGTCACAGCATCAGGAAACTGCCGCCGCCGCTCGATCGAAGTAAGAAGCGACTTCTGCTAGTAAAGAACTGCAATCCCCGCGAGTGATCCCGTTGGGATCGGCCGCTAGGGCAAGGGAAGCGTCTTTGAGCTTGAGAATTCCGGCCGCAACAGAAGCTCCCGGAACTCCTAGGGCGACGTAGGTTTCCCGGAGACCATTCAAGGCGCGATCATCAAGGATGCTGGCATCGCCGGTGAAGGTGGCATAGGTAACGTAGCGCAGGATAATTTCCAAATCCCGCAAGCAGGCGGCGGCACGACGGTTTGTATAGGCGTTGCCACCGGGGGCAACTAAAACGGGCTGTTCTGAAAACAAACTACGCGCGGCATCGGTAACGATCGCAGAAGAATTACTGGAAAGACGATTGACCACATCGACCCGTTTATTACCATCTTTGACGAAGGCAATTAGGGCATTGACTTGATTCTCGCTCAGGTATTCCCCCCGGGTATCGGCCTGGGAAACGACTTTGGCAAAGGCATCTAACACCATAGTTTTCATCTCCTATAATGATGATTGGTTTCGGCAAAATATCGAGGTTGATTTCTCTGGCTTTTCTTTATTTTTTCCGATAAAGTATCTAGGAGTTTTTTTCTTGGGACTATACTATCGTCCTTGAAAAAAGTTTTACTCTCCCTTGGCCAGATTTTTTTGTATATCGAGGAACAATTCTTGTTAATTGAATTTAGCGTTGATAGGCGCTTCCAGACATACTTCGTTTTTGCCATGAATTATTTTATAGACCATATTTACACCTTTATTTATTAAAAATTGTTTCCTAAAAAAGCAGCAAAAAAATAATTTTTTAGGATAAATCTCAGAAAACTTTCTTAAATGTGTAACCCTATACTAAGAAAAAGTATCGCTCTTTTCATCTCTCTAATAATTCGTTTAAGTTGTTTAAAGAAATGTGCTTTTATATACTAATAATAGTTCACTAAATTAAGAGAAATTTCCCAAGACAACTTTGCCGATTGTGCTTCGATATACAAAAAAAGTGGCAAGGCAAAAAAATCGACAGGGATAATCCCCGCCGACGTTGTCAGAGGTGCCAACACCAGCATTTCGCAGTGTACTCCGACCTAAAAAGTATTGTAAAACATTTAAAATACATATATAATTAAAAATAGCCAACAAGTATAAAGCAAGTGGGATTATGCCGATCGCAAGAGACATCACCCAATTGGTAGGACGGACTCCCCTAGTCCAACTGAATCGAATCCCAGTGGCAGAGGGAGTAAAAGCCCGCATCGTCGTCAAACTGGAAAGTATGAACCCCGCCGCCTCGGTTAAGGATCGCATCGGGGTCAGTATGGTGGAGGACGCGGAAGCCGCCGGACTAATTCACCCCGATAAAACAATTCTGGTGGAACCCACTTCCGGCAATACCGGCATCGCCCTGGCCATGGTAGCGGCGGCCAAAGGCTATCGCTTAATCCTGACTATGCCCGAAACCATGAGTTTAGAACGACGGGCGATGTTAAAAGCCTACGGGGCGCAATTAGAATTAACCCCGGGTAGCCAGGGCATGAAAGGAGCGATCGCCAGGGACGAGGAAATAGTCGAAAACACCCCCAACGCCTATAGTTTGCAACAGTTCCGCAACCCGGCCAACCCGAAAATTCACCGAGAAACCACCGCCGAAGAAATCTGGACCGATACCGATGGTCTGGTAGATATCGTTATCGGTGGCGTGGGAACCGGGGGAACCATTACCGGTATTGCCGAAACCATTAAACCCCGTCGTCTCCAATTTCAAGCGATCGCAGTTGAACCCTCTAATAGTCCCGTCTTATCGGGAGGACCACCCGGGCCGCACAAAATCCAAGGCATCGGCGCCGGTTTTATCCCAGCCATTTTCCGACCGGAATTAATCGATGAGGTGATTATAGTCGATGATACAGAGGCTTTCGCCTACGCGCGACGGTTAGCTCGTCAGGAGGGACTACTATCGGGCATTTCGGCCGGGGCGGCTTTATGGGCGGCGATTCAGGTGGGCAAAAGACCCGAAAACGAAGATAAATTAATCGTCATGATTCAGCCTAGTTTTGGGGAACGTTACCTCAGCACGGCCCTGTTTAAAGACCTCGAAGATATCGACTAATAGGACAGTAAATTGATGGAATTTGCAACGAGGGCGATTCATGGGGGGCAAGAATCAGACTCTAGCCATGGTGGGGTAACGATTCCCATTGATCTCACTTCCACCTATAACACCAGCTTTACTACGATTATCGATCGGGATCGAGAATAGAAACGATTTAAAGCGGCATCTGGAAAAGGCCTTGATTAGTTAGGCGAAGTTTTTATCTCATTTGATGGGTTAAGCAATGTTTTTTGACTCGGAAGATTGGCAAACGATTATTTTTCGGCTCAGTATGGCTATGGCCGTCGGCTGTCTGATTGGTTATAACCGACAGCGAGGCGGTCGTCCGGCTGGATTGAGAACTTTTATCATCGTTAGTCTCGGAGCTGCCATGTTCGTGATGATTCCCCTACAAGCGGAAGGAGATGTGGGTTATGCGTCTTCTAATGCCCTCAGTCGCACTATTCAAGGGGTCGCTTCTGGTGTCGGTTTTTTAGGGGCGGGAATCATCCTACAACAATCCCATCGGGAACTAAATAAGGTACAAGTGAAAGGTTTGACTTCGGCGGCGACTATCTGGTTAGCGGCAGGATTAGGCGCGGCTTCTGGCTGCGGTTTATGGCAGATGGTTCTCGTGGGAACTTTTTTCACTCTCTCCACCCTCAGTGGCATTAAACGACTGAAGAAAAAACAACCTTTAGCCAAATATATTAAAGGTCGGAAGAAAATATCTCGGATCAATCAAGAAATAGACTCATCGGATAATTCAGCGTCTCATTAATAAAAAAAGCAATAAAAATTAATTTTTTTATTAAGAGAGCAAAAGCTTTTCTTTACTATTTTTTGGCTTGAAAAGCTTATGTTTTTGCTGGCAGTTTATCGATTAAAAAATATGATAAATTATTTATGAAATTTCTTTTAAATAAATAACAAATAAATATTTTATATGATAACATTTAGATCGAGTAAACACTTTTCTGAACAGGAGAAAGTCCAACTATGATCAACCGAAATAAGAGCTTTCAAAGCCTCAAAAATCAAGTTTTCCGGCTGCTGATTTTCCTCTTAACTGTCACTTTGCTCCTCGGTGGAAGGGGAAATGCGATCGCCTTGCCGCTACTCCCCGAACCGTTGGCCGTCATTGACCGTGCAACAGCAACCGGTGGCACTGTGGTGGAACCAGTCAAGAACAAAAATGAGGTTTCTAGCCCAAAAATTCTGGAAGATGCCCAAATTGCCTATGAAAAAGCCATCCAAGCGACAAAATCGGCTATCGATGACCTAAAGGCTCAACTAGCCGCTCCTTCTCTCGACAAGAAGATTATCGAAGCTCAACAGGATAACCTAGAGGACTTAGCGGACAATATTGACGATCTAGGGGAAAAAGTGAGTAAATTGACGAAAAAATTGACCAAATCCGGGGCTAAACTCAGTGAAACCCTGCAAAACAACCTTATTACCCTAGAAAATAGCCTTGTTAATACCTCCGAGACGATCGATATCTTAGCCGACGACACCGAACGACTCAAAGACAGTGCTTCCCCTTTCCTGAAAACTCGCGTGGAAAAAACCATCGACGCGGTTAAACAGACTCTACAGGAAAGCGATCGAGCTTGGCAAGAACTGATCTCCTCGGCCACCACGGAACTGGAAAAGACTAGCACCCCGAAATAAATAGGGCTTGCAATGCCATAAAATCAGTCTTTTTTGGGGTAATTATCGTTTTTACCCCAAAATCTTCGCAAAACGCCCTAAATCGTCTAAAAAGCTCCTTTCTCGACGGCCTTGTGCTTTTGACTAGCTAAGTACCTAATCAAAATTAATTACCAATCATGACGCTTACCTATCAACCACCAACCCCCCATCGCTGGCACTTTGATAATCGGGCGATTTTGCCCCTGAGAAACCCTAATTTCTGGAAAATCGAGAGTGGAGTCGTGAAAACCTCCACCTGGTTAGAAGATGGAACCCTGATCGTCTTGGGATTGTGGGGACCTGGCAATTTTGTTGGCAAAACCCTAGAGAGAGTCAATCCCTATCAAGTTGAGTGCATCACTCCTGTGCAAGCAGTTTCCTTTTCCACACTTGAGAGTTATCAAATGGCAGAAATTCTGCTGTCTCATCTTCAGCAAGCACAAGAACTAAGTATTATTCGTAGCTACAAACGTACTGATGTTATGGTTGTGAAATTACTGGCATGGTTAGGCAATCAATTTGGTAAACAAACCGGTACCGGACAATTAATTGATGTGCGTCTAACTCATCAGGATATCGCTGACTTATTAGGAACTACTAGAGTCACAATTACCCGGGCGCTTAATCATCTTGAACAACAGGGGGCCGTGGAACGTCTTCCTGTCCATCGTCTTCTTTTACGAGAGGAGGAAATCTGGCACTACGAGATTTAGAATGGGAAGGATTATCTCTTTTTTCAATCTATGAATTGGTTAGTAGCCCTTTTAATTACTAGCGTGACGAGTTTTGTAGCCACAAATCTTGATGATCTGATGGTGCTAATGTTGTTTTTCTCGCGACTTAATGCTAATTTTCGACCTCGACACCTGATTATCGGTCAATACCTCGGTTTTACCCTGATTCTCCTAGCTAGTTCCCTCGGTTTACTATTTGGGTTACTGGTTTCTAAAGAATGGATTGGTCTATTAGGATTTATCCCTCTAATTATCGGCATTAAACAACTTTTGTCAAGGGAAAATGAGGATTACATTCAAGAAGTAAGAGAAGATGTTAATTATTCTAAAAATCGCTCCTTTATTCCTCGTTTTCCCTCTCAAACCTATTACGTTGCCGCCGTGACTGTGGCTAATGGTGGTGATAATATTGGTATTTATACCTCTCTTTTTGCCAATAATTACCCGATGCACGTCTTAATTATCATGATAATTTTTTATCTCATGATGGGGATTTGGTGCGCCCTAGCTTATTTTTTGATTACCCATCCCAGGATAGCTAAAGTGGTTACAAACTACGGACATAAAATTAGTCCTTTTATCTATATTATTCTAGGAATTTATATCTTAATTGACAGCAAATCCTATCGTTTATTTTTAATGTCTTAACCAAGAATGCCTAAAAATTATCTTTCAGCTAAGTAGGTAGGTGTTAAAAGTTGTCAGACACCCCCCTTATCAAGGGAGGCAGGGGGGATCCCCCCGCCTATCGGCACCCCCCTTATCAAGGGGGGCAGGGGGGATCAGAGGCAAAATCTATCTTCAATTTAATTATAACTACTTACTTAGACCAAGTAATACTAACTCTTTAACCCTTACCATACCCCTAATTCCCTCCCCGATAGTTAAGTAGGTAGGCGTTAAAAATTATCAGATGCTCCCCTTATTAAAGGGGGATTAAGGGGGGACTAAGGGGAGATCGGCACCCCCCTTATCAAGGGGGGCAGGGGGGATCGAACCTAAAATCCATTTTTAATTTAATTATAACCAGCTACTTATCTATGAGCTACATTGACCGGAATCAATTTTCTGCAACTTTCGACATCGCCATTATCGGGGGAGGATTTAGTGGTTCCCTGGTGACAGCGAACCTGTTACGCGACACGGGGACTCCATTATCGATCGCCCTGATCGAGCGCCGAAAACCCCTCGGTACGGGGATCGCCTACGGAACGCGAGACAGCGGCCACCTGCTCAATATTCCCGCCGGCAAAATGAGCGCCTTCGAGGACGATCCCGAACATTTCCTCCACTGGTTAGCGGATAACGGCTATCGATCAATCGATCCGGCCAGCTTCGTCCCGCGTC
The DNA here is from genome assembly GCF_020246405.1 of Microcystis sp. M083S1. Lineage (NCBI taxonomy): Bacteria > Bacillati > Cyanobacteriota > Cyanophyceae > Chroococcales > Microcystaceae > Microcystis > Microcystis sp. M083S1. The sequence goes on along the minus strand of NZ_JADBTB010000246.1, from coordinate 5,292 downwards.
TAGTGTACGGCAAATACATCCGATCGATCCTAGAAGAAGCGCGGGACAACGCCATTGCCGATCACCGTCTGGAAACGTTTACCGATGCGGCGATCGATCTGGCACTCGACGGGGAAAAGGCGACAATTACCCTCAAAGGAGGCAAGAAAATCAGCGCCGCTAAAGTAGTTCTGGCGCTGGGCAATTTTCCCGCAACGGTTCCCCAACCCCTCGCGTCTCTCAATTCCCTCTATCTCCGCGACGCTTGGGAGACGGACACACTCGCCGAGCTAAAACCCGACGGGACGATTCTGCTCGTCGGTACGGGGTTAACGATGGTGGATATGGTGGTTTCCCTGGCACAAAGGGGATTCACGGGCAAAATCGACGCGGTTTCCCGTCATGGACTGATCCCTCGATCGCACCGACCCACCGATCCCTATCCCCCGTTCCTCACCCTCGAAACCGCGCCCCAGACCACGCGGAGACTCCTAGGGCGGATTCGCGCGGAGGTAAAAACCGCAGAGAGTCAAGGTCACGACTGGCGGGCCGTTTTAAACGCCTTACGTCCGATATCTCAAGGTCTATGGCATTGTCTGCCGATAGCGGAACGCGCCAGATTTCTACGCCACCTGAAAGCCTATTGGGAGGTTCTTCGCCATCGCGTCGCCGACGAGATCGCCGGTATCCTCGATGAGGCTGTAGAATCGGGACAATTAACCTATCATGGGGGAAGAATTGAAACTGCTGAGGTTAAAAACGGCTGTGTAGAGGTTACTATCCGTCAACGGGGGACGGGAAACCTGTTAAACCTAACCGTCGATCGAATCATTAACTGTACCGGCGCGAGTAACGATTACAGGACCATAACCGATCCCCTCGTCGTTCATCTTCGCCAACGGGGGTTAATCCGTTCCCATCCTTTGAATTGTGGTATCGAAACCGCGGACAACGGGGCGATTCTCAGGCCGGACGGTACGGCATCGCCAACCCTCTACACTTTGGGAAATCCCCGCAAAGGCGATCTCTGGGAAACCACCGCCATTCCCGAACTGCGTTTACAGGCGGCCGAACTGGCCCGGGATTTGTTGCGATCGCTGAAAGAGAGAATTTCTCTCCCCGCGGCCTACTCGATCGCATTCCGGCCGGCAGCGCCGATTTTTCGCCAGCTTTTTGATAGGGAATCGAGTACCTACACCTATCTGATCGCTGATTCGGCTACGGGGGAGGCGATTTTAATCGATCCGGTCCTCGAACAGGTTGATCGCGATCGGCAGATTCTTTGGCAGTTGGGGTTAACTCTAGGCTACACGATGGAAACCCATGTCCACGCCGACCATATCACCGGAGCGCACCGATTACGCGAGTTAACCAACTGTTCGATCCTCGTTCCCGAAAACGCGGAAGTGAGCGATATCGATGGTTATGTGCGCGATGGCGACCTCTGGATCGTGGCAGGTCAGCAGCTAAAAGCGATCGCCACTCCAGGCCACACCGATAGTCATATAGCCTATCTCATCGATGAAAAACGCCTATTAACGGGGGATGCACTCTTAATTCGCGGTTGCGGTCGCACCGATTTTCAGAACGGTTCGCCGGAAGTACTATACAGGACGGTGACGGAGAAGTTATTCACCCTCCCCGACGATACGCTTGTTTATCCCTGTCACGATTATCTGGGAAGAACGGTCTCCTCGATCGGTGAGGAAAAGCGCTGGAATCCCCGTTTCGCCGGCCGCAATCGCGAGGATTTTATTCAGTTAATGAATAATCTCAATCTCCCCTATCCCAAGAAGATGACCGCTGCCTTAAGTGCCAACGCACGGGGTGGTAAGGTGGTTTTCGTCATGGATTATCAGATATAAACGGGCAAGCGATACTCAAAAGCCGCTCGATTTCTAGTGCTTCGCTCGGAATGTGACAGATCGTCCGTGGACTCATCGTCTATGTTCGGTCAGGATAGAGCTATGGACGAAAACAAGGCAAAAATTTTAAAAGCGTTGGGTTCGTTAGTAAGACAACACAGAGAAAATCTAGGTATTTCCCAAGAAGAACTAGCGACACGCTCGAATCTAGATAGAACATATATTTCTGGCATCGAGCGCGGGATTCGCAATCCTTCTGTAACCGCTCTTGTTAGTCTGGCGAACGGAATGAACCTCAATGTCTCCAATCTATTAGAAGGCTTGGAAAACAAAGTTAATCAAACCAATGGAAAAGATCGTACAACACGGACAACGTAGACACTCAAAAGCTTCCGAAAGTTACATAGATGTTACTTTTCGATATGATGACGGTACGATTTGGGAAGGCGCGATTCCAGTTGAGTATAGACGTACTGGCGTAGATCTGGCCGAATCTTCGGCAATCGAAGAATATCTTCAGCAAGCTTTTCTATACTGTCATCCGAGTAATTATCCGAAGTGGAGACAAGAACAAGAGGTCTTCTGGTTACAGAAAGAAGCGGAAGTAACAAAATCATTCTTTGATGTACTCATCACTTTTAAATGGACTTGTGTTGCTTGTCAATTACCCCCGAATCCGAATTGGGCTAGAAGGATTCAAGATTTAAAAGAAATGGGATATACGATCGCAACTCATACATCAAAAAAATGCCCGACTTGTGGTTCCAAGAAAACGCATATTATACTTGTTCCTCTACCTCGTGGTGGAATATCTGGATACGAAGTATGGTCGTCATCCCTACGAAAGAAAATCATTGATCTGCTCGGTGGTTATGATGCTTACGAGGGTAAGACTGTAGGGAAAGATAATCTGTTACCCGACCATAAATTTCCAGAAATTCGTTGGGGAAACGATACGAGACGAGATTCATTAGAGCATTTGGCCGATACGGAGATTCGAGAACAATTTCAACTTTTGACGAATCAGCGCAATTTACAGAAGCGTGAAGTCTGCCGTAAATGCTACCAAACAGGGGATCGGGGCTATCCCTTCGGTATCCAATACTATTATGAGGGTGATGAAAAATGGCCGGATACCATTCCAAAAAGTGGAAAAGTGGCGGAAGTAGGGTGTAGTGGCTGTGGATGGTATGATTTGCAGAAATGGAGAATTGCTCTCAACCGCAAGCTATCGGATTTAAATTCTGATTAATCTGCGATTCTTGCTCTAGCTGTAAAGCAACTTTGTTGAGATAAGGAATTAAAGCGTATCCGATACATTCGGCTAAACGTGGGGGAACCGCATTACCAATTTGCCACATAGCTTTTTTCATGGTTCCCTCAAAAATAAACGAATCGGGGAAAGATTGAAGTCTGGCCATTTCACGGGCGGAAATAACTCGATTAAGATGGGGATGAATATGTGTACCTCCATGATTTTCTTTGATGGTCATACTCGGTTTGCCTGGATACTGGCGCTTAAAAGCATCAACGTAGGTTTCATAGAGAGAGCCACCGGGGGGTACTCGTGCGATCCGTTCCATATACTTCGAGGAATGGCGTGTCCATTCATGATTAATTTCGGGAATAGGCGTGTAAGCAGGTAAATCGGAAATAGCCGACTCTATCGGAATATATTGATGAGGTAGTAATTGAGGTTGAGGATAAGGATTAGGTAGATCGAATCTATTAGCTATAAAAATTGCTCTCGGTCTAATTTGAGGAATTCCATAAGCGGCAGATTCAAGAATAGCGATCGAAATATTAGAATAACCGATCGATTCAAACTCTTCTAAGATAGTTTCTTTCACCTTGCCTTTTTGCATCGTGAGAATCCCTGGCACATTTTCCATGACGACATACCAAGGCTGAATTTCAGAAACCACTCTTATAAACTCTTTAAATAATTGATTTCGAGGATCATTGGGATCTCGTTTACCAGCGACCGAAAAACCCTGACACGGCGGACCTCCAACCACTAAATGTATATCGGGTGAGCCTGCCAAGATAAGCCATTTCTCTGCTTGAAAGTCATGAATATCACCACAGAAATGATGGCATTGTGGGAAGTTGTACCGATGTGTTAATGAAGCGACAGGATTGATTTCAACACTTGCTGCTGGATGAAAATTTGCCTGAACTAAACCTTGAGTTATGCCACCAGCACCACAAAATAAATCAATGAAGTTATAAGTTAGATGAGGAGCGATCGGACAATTAACATCCACAAAAACTTGATGTAAATCACGCTTGATGGTCAGTAGTTCCCGTTGAATTTTTTCATAACGTCCTAATTTGACTTTTTTCGTCTTTTCAATATCTTGATTATTTTGAGGGAATAATGATAATTGAAGTTCTGACATTGCTCTGACTTGAATATATATGGTTTATTGTGACACATCGTCCACAAAAAATCAAGTCACGCCTATGGAAGGTAGAGTAACAAAGTCAAGCTACTTTTAACCTAGTCGTCATCAATCCCCGATCGCTCTCTACCCCACCATCCCCAACCGGGGACCATTTCCCATTTCCCAGCCATTCCCGAAAGTGACGAGAAGATCATTCAACGCATCCATATCACCATCCATTAAAAACGCATCGTGACCGTGCGGCGATCGCAAACAAAACAATTCAGAATTGGGGATATATTTCGCCAACTCCTCTTGTTCTACGGGAGGATAAAGAAGATCAGAATCGATCGCCACGATCGCCGTCGGTTGTTGAATCGACTGTAAAACCGATTCGTAACTTTTTCCCGTCCGGGTGACATCATGACGATCCATCGCCCTACTTAAGGTGATATAAGCATTAGCGTCAAAACGTTCGACTAACTTTCTCCCCTGATATTCTAAATAGCGGGCGATCGTAAACTCTCCCCCCTCCCCGTACTCCCGGCCGAAACGGGACTCGAAACTGGCGTGCGATCGGTAGGTAGTCATCGCCATCATCCGGGCTGCCGATAAACCCCGGGCCGGAGGGCGATCGAGCGCATAATTTCCCCCTTGCCAATGGGGATCGGCATAGATCGCTCCCCTTTGAGCCTCTCCTAGTGCGATACACCAGGCCGAATGTCGTCCCGAAGCCGCAATCACAGCGATCGATCGCGTCCTCTCCGGGTACAGTAGCGCCCACTCCAAAACCTGCATTCCTCCCAAAGAACCCCCGATCACCAATCGCAAAGACTCGATCCCCAATGCGTCCACCAACAGCCGTTGTAGGTGAACCATATCCCGGACGGTAATCTCCTGGAAAGTCGGACCGTAGGGTTTACCCAGCAATTCTCATTTTAAAAAGTAACAAGTGATACAGACAGAAACAAAGCTTTAAGCGAGCTACAAAATGCGCTCCCGCGAGTGCGACTGCATCGCAGAGAAGTGAGTATATAGAGTATTTATACTCAAAATATTTG
>NZ_JADBTB010000245.1:0-39371 GCF_020246405.1 Microcystis sp. M083S1 | reverse complement strand
TGTCACCATTCCTATCAATAATGACACCATTTATGAACCAACAGAAACCGTCAACCTAACCCTTTCTAATCCCACAGGTGGCGCAACCTTAGGAACCCAACAAACCGCCACCCTAACGATTATTGATAATGACGCAGTACCAGGAGTCATTCAATTTAGCAATGGGACTTATTCAGTCAATGAAAATGGAACCCCCGTTACCGCAGTTACTTTAACTCGTAGCAATGGAAGTGATGGCGCAGTTAGTGTCAGAATCAACCTAACAAATGGAACAGCAACTGCACCATCTGACTACAATAACACCGCAATTACGGTTAACTTCGCCAACGGAGAAACCAGTAAAACCGTCACCATCCCCATCATTGATGACAGTATCTTTGAAGCCACAGAAACCATCAATCTCAGTCTATCTAACCCCACCAACGGCGTAACAATCGGCTCACAAAACAGCGCAATTGTCAATATTATTGACAACGACTTTAAACCCACCTTAACCCTTACTATTAGTGGGGAACAAGTCACCGAAGGTAACACCATTCAGGGAACAATCACCCGCAATACCGACACCACAGACCCCTTAACAGTCACCTTAGTTAATAGTGAAAATAGTCAAATTACTGTACCGACAACTGTTACTATTCCCACCGGTGCAAATTCAGCCAACTTTAATATTAATGCGGTTGATGATACCTTAATTGAACTAGCAAAAAACTATACCATTATTGCCACAGCACAAGGATTTGTTAGTGGTTCAGATACCCTAGCAATTATTGATAATGATGCAGTTACGTTAACCCTCAATATTCTCCCCCCTTCTGAAGGGGGGCCAGGGGGGATCTACGAAAATGGGGGTAAAACAACAGCAACAGTTACTCGTAATCTCGTTACCGATACACCACTACAGGTACAACTATCCAGTAGTAATATTAACGCCGCAACCGTCCCTGCTACTGTTATCATTCCCGCCAATCAAGCATCTGTCACCTTTGAAATAACCGGAGTTGATGATACCGTTTTAGATGGTAATCAAACAGTTACCATCACCGCCAAACCTACCTATACAGGGACAAACTTAGCAACCGATACAGGAACCGCAACCACTAATATTAATATCATCGATAACGAAAGTCCCACTTTAAAAGTCGTTATCGACAAAGATGTCATCGCGGAAACGGGAACCGCAACAGCAACCCTTACCCGTAATACTAATACCAGCAGCGACTTAATTGTTACCCTCAATTCCAGCGATACCACCGAAGCAACAGTCCCCAACACAGTAACAATTGCTGCGGGACAAACTTCAGCCACTTTCACTATTACCGGAATTAGTGACGGAATCAACGACGGTAGTCAAACAGTAATAATTACCGCTTCAGCAACAGGATTAAATAGTGGAAGTGACAACTTAGAAATCACAGATATTAATGTTCCTGATTTAGTCCTCACTCAATTACAAGGAATCTCCCCAACTTATACAACTAAGCAGTCTCAATTTACCTACACAGTCACCAATAACGGAATTATCGCTGCGACGGGAAGTTGGAAAGACCGAGTTTATTTATCAACCGATAATAAGTTAGACACCAACGACACCTTATTAGGAGAATTTGGCTTAGGAAGTACAGAAACTCCAGCCAATTTATTAGCGGGAACCTCCTACAATCGCACAGTCACTTACTTTGCTCCCCGTAATCCAGGACAATATTACCTAATTGGGGTGACAGATAACGGAAATACCGTTAATGAAGGAGTCACAATAGGGGAAAGCAATAATACAACGATTACCCCAGTAACAGTAACACCTGCTTATCGTGGTACGGTTTATTCTGACACAGAAACTGCCATCGCCGGTAATCCCGTCACTCTCCGGGGACAAGCCTTAAGTAATAGTGATAATTCTCCTGTAGCCTATGAATTTGTCAAAGTCCGGGTAGAGAATAAAGGAAATATTCGAGAGATTGATGCGTTTACCGATGGAAATGGTAATTTTGTCCGTCAATTTACTCCCTTACCCGGAGAAGCGGGGACTTATAATATCAATGCTTATTTCCCTGGGTTTGCGAGTGAAGATACTACCCCAGAAGATAGTTTTACTCTCTTAGGAATGCGGTTTGAACAAAATGACCAATTCTTAACGCAGGTTTCCCAAAAGATTACCGAAGGAACCACCTTTAATGGGTCAGTGAAACTACAAAACCTGAGTAATCTAAGCTTATCGGGATTAACTGCTACAGTCAATGGTGCGCCAAGTGATTGGACAGTTAATGTCACCCCAGAGAAAACGAGTTTAGGGGGTAATGAAGAAATCACAGTCAATTACAGTATCAATGTCCCGGATGATAAATGGAGTTATTACAACTTTGGTCTGGGATTAAGTACCACTGAAGGCGTTACCGCAAATCTACCAATACGAGTAGATGTGGCGCGACTATTACCCCGTTTAGTTGCAGATACCAGAAGTTTACAAGCTTCGATGTTGCGGGGAGGTCAAACAATAGTCGAGTTTACGGTTAGTAATCAAGGGGAAATTGCGTCAGGAGAATTAAATATTCTGCTTCCTAATGCGTCTTGGTTAAAGTCTGCTTCTGCGGTTAAGCTACCTTCCTTGAATCCGGGTCAATCAACGAAAGTTTCGTTGTTATTACAACCGTCAGCAACGCAAGAGTTGACAGTTTATAACGGAAATATAGTTATTTCTGGGGATGAAGCATCCTTAAGTTTACCGTTTAATTTCCGAGCGATTTCGGAAGCGAAAGGGAATTTAAATATTAGTGTTGTTGATGAATTATTCTTCTTTGCAGAAGGTTCACCCAGGCTAGAAAATGCGACAATTACCCTATTAGATCCCTTTACAGGAACCGTTATTTCCTCAGAAAAAGATGCCGATGGGATATTGTCTAAAACTGACTTAGCAGAGGGGTATTATAAACTGCGGATTACTGCTGACAACCATGATACTTATGAGCAGAATATTTATATTGGTGCGGGAGAAACGGAAGATATTCAGGCATTTTTGTCAAGACAAACAGTTAAATATACTTGGACAGTAACGCCGACAGAAATTGAAGATAAATATATTATTACGGTTCAATCGACGTTTGAAACCGATGTTCCAATTCCTGTAGTAACAATTGACCCGCCTTTAATCGATTTAAAAGATTTACAAGCAGTTGGTCAAGTCACACAAATTAACATGACTGTGACTAATCACGGGTTGATTGCGGCGAATGATGTCAAACTGAATTTTGGTAGTCATCCGTTTTATAAAATTGAACCTTTAATTAATAATTTTGATGGGTTAGCCGCAAAAAGTTCTCTAACTATTCCTGTAAGAATTACAAGAATTGCTGACTTTGATACTTTGCCAAATAGTGCAGGGGAACTTTCAACTCTAGCTACACCATCAGTTCCTTGTTCAATTTCTGGTTCTCTTGGTTGGTCTTATCCTTGTGGGGGAAATGATGTCCAAAAATCGACAACCATTGCCTTTAATAATGTAGAAGGAAATTGTGCTGGTGGTGGTATCGGCGGTGGCGGCGGTGGCGGCGGCGGCGGTGGCGGCGGTGGCGGCGGTGGCGGCGGTGGCGGCGGTGGCGGTGCTGCTGGTTCGGTTTATTCTTCCACTCCAATCATTTATACGAAGAATCCTTGTAATACAAAACCTAATGATCCACCACCACCACCACTAGATTGTAACTATACAGATATACTCAAGACTTTTTCAGATAAATACAATGATCGGCAAGGGACAGCAACGGCTGGCTATCATCATCAGGTTCTTTGTATTTCTGAAAAAGCAGCAGATAACCAAGACGGATGGGGTGGGGGATTTATGAAAAATATTCTCTGCCAAATGGCAAATGATCTCAAAAGTAATCGAGGTAGTACAGAAACAGTTGATAAGATTACAAAGTCGATCCCTGCTTGGATACCTGTTCTTAATCATATTCCTAATACACCCATTCCTATCCCTGGTGGACCAATAACAACAGGCGATATTGGTTCTCTTGTTGCAGGAGGTTTTCACTTTGTAAAAGATTTAATTCCGGGGTTTACTAGAGCAATTTGTAACGGATCGTACAATCGTAACGATCATAAAAGTTTTTTTGATTATGGTGTTGTTCCTTGCTTTAATGAAGTTGCTGCATCTGGAGAAATGAGTCAAATTGCAGCTAATATAGCTCAAGTAGTAGTTCCTTCTGGTGCGGGATTAATGGTAGATATATTGTTGTCTCGTAAGGCTGACGGAACTCTTAACTGTAGTGGCTTGGGTTCTCAATCTTTGATTACAGATACTTCTCAAAACTTGTCGGCTCAAAATTATCAAGTAATTCAACCGTCTTCTCTAAGCAAAGACCAACTATTTTCTGAAGAGCTTGCATCATCTTCAGTATTAAAAATAGAAATTAATGATTTATTCTTTTTATCAGTTGGGGAAGAATTTCAAATAAAAGTAACTAAAAATAATTTAGATGGTACTATTTCTGACTTAACTTCTTCGACAACTGGTACTCAATATTTTGTTGTTGCTGATAATCAAGTAGCTCAAATTTCAAACAATGGATTATTATCTATTCTAAGTAGTGATTTCCCTCTTGTTCAATTTACTCCTATTGTTTATATAATTGCTCGAAATGGAGATGATTTTGGTATCGGACAATTCGCACTTGAAGATAGTGATAATGATGAAGACGGACTAGCTGATTCTTATGAAAGTACAATCGGTCTAAATTCAAATACCTACAATGGTATCAATTCAGATTTAGATGAAGATGGATTGAATGATTTTTATGAAGCCTTAATTTTTTCAAATCCACTTCTCAAAGATACTGATGGCGATGGCGTTAATGATGGAATTGAAGAGCAAAATGGTCAAGATCCTAACAATCCTGATCCAAAAGATAATACACAAGGAGTCTGCGCCACAGTCAAAATCAAAATCGACCAAGAAGCAGTAATGACTCGCGCTGCCTTCCTTGGCAATTTAGAAATAGAAAACGGTAACGCAACCAACCTAACTAACCTCTCTGTTATCCTTCAAATCAAAGACCAAAACGGCAACATTGTCAACGATAAATTCGGCATTACCGACCCCATTCTTAGCAATATCACCGCCGTTGATGGGACAGGAATCTTAACCGGAGATAACCCCGACACTCCCCAAGACGAAGGAATTGGTAGCGCACAATGGACCTTTATTCCTACCAATTTAGCCGCGCCAGAAATTCCCACCCAATACAACATTGGTGGAACCCTTTCCTACCTGGAAAACGGCAAAACTATCACCGTCCCCCTACTTTCCAGTCCCGTAACCGTCTATCCCCAAGCCGAACTTTACCTCGACTACTTCCATCAACGAGATGTCTTCGCCGATGACCCCTTCACCGATGACATTATCGAAACATCCGTCCCCTACTCCCTCGCCGTCCTCATCAGAAATGAAGGAAAAGGAGACGCAAAAAACCTGAGAATCACCTCCGGACAACCGAAAATCGTTGAAAACGAAAAAGGCTTACTAATAGACTTTCAAATCATCGGTTCCGAAGTCAACGGACAAGGAGTTAGTCCTTCCTTAACCGTCAACTTTGGTAATATTGAAGCCGGAGAAACCGCCGTTGCTGAATGGTTACTCAAATCCAGCCTACAAGGGAAATTCATCGATTATAAAGCCACCTTTGAACACATCAACAGCCTCGGTAAAGCTGAACTCTCCCTCATCAAAGAAGTCAAAATCCACGAACTAATTCATACAGTTCAAGTCAATCATTCCAACCCCGACAACTTACCCGACTTCCTCGTTAACGAAACCTTTGACGCACAATTCACCCCCGATATAATCTACTTTAGCAGTGGCGGAACCGCAGCCGTCAAAGCCGTCAAAAACGCCACCATTGACGCACCCCCAACCCTCAATGATTTAACCGTTCAAATTAGCGCCACCGTCCAAGATGGCTGGACTTACTTCCGCTTAGATGAACCCAGTAACAGTCAATACGACATCGTTAAAATCTTGCGGTCTGACGGTACAGAAATTGGCTTAGATAATATTTGGACAACCGACCGTACCTTCCCCGCTACTGGTCGTCCAAACTATGAAAATATCCTCCATTTCTTTGACAATAACGCCACAGGAGGAACGAAAACCTACACGGTTGTTTATACCCCCGGCGGACCCACTATTACCGACATTATTGATGTCAGTCCAGACCCACGCGCCACAGCAGTTAACGCCATTACCGTTGACTTTTCTGAACCCATACAAGCCAGTAGTTTCGATTACAATGACTTAAGCTTAACCCTCAACAATGGCACAAACTTAATCAACTCCACCGTTACCATTGTTTCCCTCTCTTCCACCCGTTATCAAATCAGCGGATTAAACACCCTAACCAACAATGAGGGAGACTATATACTCACCATCAACGCCACAGGAATCCAAGACACCAGTGGTAAATTTGGTAGCGGTTCACTAACAGAAACCTGGGAGAAAACCGCTGGCGGTAATGCCGACACCACCCCACCAGTAGTAACAGATATTGCCAATCTATTAATCAACCCGCGTAATCAACCGGTTCCCTCTTTAACCGTCACCTTCTCCGAAAAAATTGACCTCAGTACCTTCACTTGGCAAGATATTACTCTCACCCGTAATAGTGGCAGCAATTTAATTAACAATACCGTCACCATTAGCACCATTAATGACACCACCTATCGCATTAATGGACTAAGTGGATTAACCACAACCGATGGAACCTATAACCTGACAGTTAACGGTAGTGGAATCCAAGACTTATCCGGTAATTCAGGAAATGGAACCCAGTCCGAAACCTGGGTAATGGATACCATCGCACCCGCAATTCCTACTAATATTACAGTCACCAATCCCCTAACACCTTCAGGGATAAATACTGCAGACCTCGCGCCATTACAGCCTTTAACTGCATCAGGACAAACCCGAATTGATACCACCAATCCCACCATTAGTGGTCAATTAGGAGAAACCGGATTAAAAGTCTTCTTCTACGACAAAATCACCAATCAACTGTTACAACAAGCAACCGTAAACGGAAGCCAATTTAGTAGTCAAGTTCAACTTCCCTCACCTGGCGCAAAAGATATAGAAATCCGGGTAGAAGATACCGCAGGAAACACCACCAATACAACCTTAAGTCTATTTGCAGACATCACCCAACCAGTCCTTACCCAATTTATCAACGTTCCCACCTCAACCGCCAACCCCATCAACAGTATTGACGTTCAATTCTCCGAACAAATTAACCTCAATACCTTTGATAAAAGTGATATTACCTTAACCCGTAATGGTGTCACCCTAACCCTTCCTAATACCGTAACCGTTGAATATCTCTCTGATACAACCTACCGCATTAACGGGTTAGGTAACTTAACCAACACCCCCGGTATCTATAGCTTACAGGTTGACGCAACCACCATCCAAGACAACGCCGGAAATAACGGCGACGCAGCCAAAACCACAAGCTTTACCATTACTCCCCCTCCCACCCCAGGAGTCACCTTAACCCAAACAGCCGGAAATACCACCGTCACCGAAGGAGGTAACACCGATACCTACTCTCTCGTCCTCAAAACCCAACCCACTGCCGATGTCACCATTACCCTAACCAGTAACAATCAAATCACCCTCAATTCAACTACTCTTACCTTCACTACAACCAACTGGAACACTCCCCAAAACGTCACCATTACCGCAGTAGATGACACCCTAACAGAAGGAAATCAAACTGCTACCATTACCCACAATATCAGCAGTACAGATACCAACTACAACGGGTTAACCATTGGGACGGTTAATGTAACCATTCAAGACAACGACGCAGAAATCAAAGGGACAGTTTGGAACGATATTGATGGCAATGCGGCTGATAACAACGAACCCAATCTAGCAGGCTGGACAGTCTATTTAGACACCAACAATAATAACCAACTCGATACCGGAGAAACCACAACCCAAACTAATGCTAACGGCGACTATACATTTAATAACCTGCGTCCGGGTAATTATAACGTCGCTCAAGTAGTGCAAACAGGCTGGAAACAAACCTATCCCCTCCTCAATATCACCACCACAGCGGCGGATATTCCCCTCGCAATTCCCACTTTAGAACTAATTTCTCCCGCTACAAGTAATCAAACCCAACTCAACTTCAGCACCGGCAACTACACAGTTACAGAAGACGGAACCGCCATCACTGAAATTATCATCATCCGTAGCGGAAACCTCACAGGAACAGTCACAGCCACCCTAACCTTTAGCGATGGAACCGCCAAAGGTTGCGGTTGCGCCGCTAGTTCCGTCAACAATGATTTTAACCAAAATCCCATTACCATTACCTTCGCCGAAAACGAAATCAGTAAAGTCATTCCCGTCCAAAACGCCATCTTAAATAATCCCAACGCTATCCGCATTCGGAATGATAACAAAGTCGAAGGAAATGAATCCTTTACCATCAATCTCACCAACCCCACCGGTGGCGCAACTCTGGGGAATCAAAGTCATGCAACCGTCACCATTATTGATGATGAATCTCCCAATAATAATCCAATAACACCGCCTATCTCAAATCCCAGTAACACCATTTCTAACTCGCAAAATACTAACGCCACCAATCTAATTAACCTCGATGATTTCTGGTCAGATTCCCGCTTTACCAATATCAAAGGACAGGGACAAAGCATCGTTATTATTGACACCGGTGCCGACTTAAATCATCCCTTATTCGGTGCGGATGCTAATAATAATGGTATTGCTGACAAGATTATCTATCAATACGACTTTGCTGATAATGATACTGATGCCAGTGATAAAAACAATCACGGCTCCCACATTACCAGTATCGCCTCCCAAATTGCTCCCGATGCTAACTTAATTATCCTCAAAGTCTTTAAAGATAACGGTTCCGGGTACTTTGCTGACTTAGAAGAGGCCCTACAGTGGGTTAATACAAATGCGAACACATATAATGTCACCTCTGTCAACCTTTCTTTAGGAGATAATCAAAACTGGACAACCGCTACCGGACGCTATGGAATTGGCGATGAATTAGCCGCCATTGCCGGACAAAATATTCTCATAGCAGCCGCAGCGGGTAACAGTTTCTATACCTTTAACAGTACCCCCGGATTAGCCTATCCAGCAGCCGACCCGAATGTAATCTCCGTCGGTGCAGTTTGGGCCGATGATTTCGGTTCTGGCAGCTTCAGTAATGGTGCTAAAGACTATACAACCGCAGCAGACCGAATCGCCAGTTTCTCCCAACGTCATCCCCTTTTAGATGTATTTGCGCCGGGTATTTTAATCAGTGGCGCAAATGCAACTGGTGGGACAATTACCATGGGTGGCACATCTCAAGCCGTGCCTTACATTAGCGCAATTGCTACCCTTGCTCAACAGATTGCTCAAACTTATTTAGGACGGGAATTAACCTTAACTGAATTTCGTACCTTATTAGACACCACCAGCAATTTAATTATTGATGGGGATGACGAAAACGATAACGTTACCAATACAGGAATCAGTTATCCTCGAATTAATGCAATTGCTTTAGCAGAAAGCATACTCACCCTCAATGACAGTAATCCTAATCCAGATTTAGTTAACCCAGGAAATAACAATAATAATGGCTCCAACACGGTCACTAATACCGTCAGTTTAGTTCATAATGTCACCCTGACTGGAGGACAGATACTAACGGGAATTAGCTTCGGAAATCAGCAACTTAATCAACCGCCAACTCTCAATAACATTAATAAGAGTGGGAATGAAGATAACCCCATCAACTTTAGTCAAACTGACTTTACTTCAGCTTTCAATGATTCTGATGGTAATACTCTGGTTAAGATAGAGATTACTGCTTTACCTAATAACGGTGTTCTCCAACTGAATAATACAGCAATTGCACTCAATCAAGAAATTGCTGTCAGTGACCTAAATAATCTCACTTTTAGTCCCAATACTAACTTTAACGGGAATATTACTTTTAGTTGGAACGGGTTTGATGGGAGTGTTTATGCAGATAATGCTGCGACAGTGAATATCACAGTTAACCCAGTAGATGATGCACCAACTGTCATCAATCCCATTACTGATGTCAATGTTAACGAAGATGCAGCTAATACCGTCATTGATTTAACTAATATCTTCACCGATATTGATAATGACCCGACTTCAATTGTTAAATCAGTATTCGTCAATGACAATACAGGATTAGTCACCGCTACTATTGTTGACAATCAGTTAACCCTCGACTATCAAAACAATCAATCTGGGATAGCTAATATTACGATTCGTGGAACATCCAACGGTAAAACTGTTGACAATAGCTTCACCATAACAGTTGCATCTGTCAATGATGCACCCACATTGCAACAGGAAATAGCCAATCAAACCGCCACAGAAAATCAACCCTTCAGCTTCACCATTCCCGCCAACACCTTCACAGACATTGACGGCGATAATCTCACCTACACCCTAGCCACAGGAACAGTCCTCCCCAGTGGCATCACCTTTGATAGCGCTACCCGTACCTTCAGTGGCACCCCCTCCGATACTGCTTCAGGTACTTATAACCTGACAGTAATCGCCAGCGACTCAGCCGGAGAAAAAGCCAACGATAGCTTTAGCCTCAACGTCCTCAACGCCGTCAACGGTAGCAGCAGCAGTGAAACCGTCAACGGTACTAGCGGCGACGACCACATCAATGCTGGTGCTGGTAACGATAGCGTCAACGGCGGTGAAGGCAACGATATTCTCGATGGTGGTATAGGAAATGACCGACTCGCAGGCGGTCCCGGTGACGACACCTACATTGTCGATAGCAGCCGCGACGTAGCCATTGAAAATGCTGGCCAAGGACAAGACACCATCAAATCCTCTGTAAATTACACTCTCACCGTCAACATCGAAAATATCACCCTAACAGGGAACGCCAACATCGACGGCACAGGTAACAATCTAGATAATGTCATCACCGGTAACAGTGGCAATAACCTACTCAAGGGATTAGATGGCAATGACACTCTCCTCGGTGGCGCAGGTAACGACACCCTGATTGGTGGAAAAGGAAATGATATTCTCACCGGCGGCGATGGCAGCGACTCATTCCTCTTTGGCAGTGGTGCTATCTTTAATACCAGTGATTTTGGAGTTGATAACATCAGCGACTTTACTAAAGGAAGTGACAAAATTATCCTGAGTAAAACCTCCTTCAATGCTCTTGTTAGTACCGTCGGCAATAGCTTACAAGCCGCCGAATTTGCCACCATCAATGAGGCGGCTAACGAACTAGCCTTAGTTGGTTCCAGTAATGCTAAAATCGTTTACAATTTAGCAACAGGTAATCTGTTCTACAATCAAAATGGAGCCACGACAGGATTAGGTAATGGCGCACTTTTTGTCACATTGAATAGTATCCCACAGCTAAATGAGAATGACATTTTAATTCAAGCTTAAGTAAACAGCCAGCGAAACATCCCATCTCACAATTAACCATATATCAGGAAAATTACTCATGTTTAAACTCCCAACTTTAACCTTAATTACTGTTGCTGGTTTGTTAGTGGCGACGGCTGAAACTTCCCCCGCCGCCGTTGTCAATGGAAGTTTTGAAACTGGTAATTTTTCTGACTGGAATACCAGTGGACAAGCGAGCGTTGAAACTTCAAGTTTTCAGGTTACACCAGTTAACGGAAGTTATCAAGCCGTGTTACAAACTTGTTTTTTTACTGGTGCTTGTGATGACAGTCAATCTTTGACTAATGCTAATGATTTGGAATCATTTCTCGGCTTATCCGTTAATGAGTTAAGCAATCTAGGGGTAATTGAAGGCTCGGCCATCAAACAGACTATTACTGCTAATGCTGGCGATATTTTCAGCTTTTCTTGGAATTTTCTGACTGATGAAGATGCCGCTAATGTAGATTACAACGATTTCGCTTTTTTTACCCTTAATAACAATTTATATCGTTTGGCGGATATTCAATCTAGTTTTCCAGTCAGTCCCTCTTTTTCCCATTTAAAGAAAGAAACAGGTTATCAAACCTACACGATACCAATATCGGTGACTGGAAATTATATTTTAGGGTTTGGGGTAGTTGATGTGGATAAGACAGGGGGAGGAGATAACACTATCAATTCAGCTTTATTAGTTGATAATATTAAACTAACTAATAATTCTGATATCGCCAAAGTTCCCGAACCTGATACTATTTTCGGACTATTATTAACTCTAGGATTAGCCAGCAAGTGCAAGCGCAAGAATTGTTAACATCACCCGCTATCAAGAAAAAGGGTTTCTTAAAGAAACCCTTTTTCTGCGTCAGTATATCACAAAAATTGCTTCGGTGCTTCAAGATAACTGATAACTGAAGTGTCCTATTCTTACGGTTAGGTAAAAGTCAACTATGAGTGCTAAATTTTGCATATTAATTCCCTCAAAAATCTTGCGAATTGAAAAGCATTTTAGGCAAAAGCTAGATTCGTGGCTGGCTGAAGCTGAGGCGGCAAATCTTTCTAATTGCGGTTTGTCTAATTATGCTCTATATAGCTTGTCAGAATTTGAGAAACGTCCAGATGTTAATTTGAATTTGCCAGATAATATCGGCGATCGCTATCATGTAATAGATTGGGGATTTTATTTTATGTCTGATGCTATCCTGAGAGATTTTTTATCTTGGCTGGCACAAATATATGTTTATGGAGAAGTGGGAGTATTGAAATATTGGTCTGATGAACTTAGACGGTTTCCCCCAATTAAAATTAGTAAGATTCAGCAGTATATTTCTCATTTTTCTATGAAGAATTTACCGCTAGATGAACTCTGTTTTTTTTTATTAGGAGAAATCAATGAAACTAGCTAACTTATTTCCTTTAAGCAAGGAACAAAGACAGACACTCATTCGTAATTATCAAATTCTCCGACAAGAAGTCGATAAGATTGGTAAAGAGTATGAACAAAAATCTTATGAAGAACTGTTCAGCAAAAATGAACCAACAATTTTAACGGTAACAACGGATGCGGGTTTCAAACTAACCTTCGTTGCGGAAGCTTACCATTTACAAAAAAATGGGACAATCTGCTTTTGTATTGATGCTGATGGTTTACCAACCCTATTTTGCATCAAGCCATCCTACAATTTCTACAAACGTTCTGATGACTCGGTGTATTACTAAATTAATCCTTTTCTTTCCCAGATGAACAGCTTATATTATATCTGGTTAAATAACCGTGATATTGTCAAGGCGCAATCCTAGCACCCTTTACATCTGCCATGCTTCCCACAGCAGCCAATTGATTTATTCAGCAAACCCTAATTAGGGCTTGCGGCCAAAAGTAGGCGCGAAGCATTCGGATAGAAAATCTCTGGTTTCACCGATAGGTTATTGCCCGAATTCATCGCCCCTACAGGACGCGGGCCGATGAAGACGCAAGGTTTTGAAGCACGATTCTCTCAAAATCTTGCACCTGTGGGAGCGAGAAAAGCCACAAAACCTCTACCTTGCCTACATTTCACATTTATTCAGCAAACCCTAATTATGGATGCTTTTGCCGATAACCTGTACTGCACTGAAACTGATTAGGGGAAATTTTATTACAAATGCTCAAGCTTGTTCTTTTGCAACTCTAGCGCTTGCCACCCTCCCATACTTTTTAAACAGGATTTCGTCTGACTGCTGATTCCTGATTCCTGATGGCTGTTCCCTGAATCATCCCGCAGTTTTATATTTTCTTTAGACATGGACTGTCCTAAAACCTGCTCAGAGCGGCCAAAAGTCAGAAAATAGAAATAAAGGTGCGATTGGAGAATTCGAGTAGCGATCGCACCCGTCAGCCGCCATTGGAGAAAGATAAAGTTATGGCAGATAACTACAGAAGTCGCATTGTTACCCAAGGTACCCAACGCAGTCCTAATCGGGCTATGTTAAGAGCGGTAGGTTTTGGCGATGAGGACTTTAGCAAACCAATCATCGGCATCGCTAACGGATTTAGCACCATTACCCCCTGTAACATGGGAATTAATGATTTAGCAATGCGTGCCGAAGCAGGAACCAGATTAGCGGGGGGAATGCCGCAACTTTTCGGGACTATCACCATTAGTGACGGGATTTCCATGGGAACAGAAGGAATGAAATATTCTCTCGTTTCTAGGGAAGTAATCGCCGATTCCATTGAAACCGTCTGTAATGGTCAAAGTCTCGATGGAGTCCTCGCTATCGGGGGTTGTGACAAAAATATGCCGGGGGCAATGATTGCCATGGCCCGGATGAATATTCCCGCTATTTTCGTCTATGGTGGCACGATTAAACCGGGGCGCTACAAAGATTGCGATTTAACCGTGGTCAGTTCCTTTGAAGCCGTGGGACAGTACAGCGCCGGTAAAATCAGTGAAGAAGACCTCATCGGAATTGAACGCAACGCTTGCCCCGGGGCTGGTTCCTGTGGTGGGATGTTTACTGCTAATACCATGTCTTCCATTTTTGAAGCCATGGGGATGAGTTTACCCTATACCTCAACCATGGCCGCCGAAGATGCGGAAAAAGCCGATAGTACCGAAGAATCGGCCAAGGTTTTAGTCGAGGCGGTTAGAAAACAGATTCTCCCTAGCCAAATTTTGACCCGTAAAGCCTTTGAAAACGCCATTTCGGTAATTATGGCGGTGGGGGGTTCCACTAACGCTGTGCTGCACCTTTTAGCCATTTCCCGCACCATCGGGGTAGAATTATCGATCGATGATTTTGAAACCATCCGCCAGCGTGTACCGGTTATCTGCGATCTTAAACCCTCCGGGCGTTACGTTACCGTAGATCTGCATAAAGCCGGCGGTATTCCCCAAGTGATGAAAATTCTCCTGGTTAATGGTTTACTCCACGGGGATGCCCTCACCATTAGCGGTCAGACTATCGCCGAGATTTTAGCCGATATTCCCGACCAACCGCCCTCAGGCCAAGACGTTATCCGTCCTTTTAGCAATCCTGTCTATAAAGAGGGTCATTTAGCCATTTTAAAAGGAAATCTGGCCACAGAGGGGGCCGTGGCCAAAATTAGCGGCGTGAAAACTCCGGTCATCACTGGGCCTGCGCGGGTGTTTGAGTCGGAAGAAACCTGTTTAGAGGCAATTTTAGCCGGAAAAATTAAAGCCGGGGATGTGGTGGTTGTCCGTTACGAGGGACCAGTAGGCGGACCGGGTATGCGGGAAATGTTAGCCCCCACTTCGGCAATTATCGGCGCCGGTTTAGGGGATTCCGTGGGATTAATTACCGATGGTCGTTTTTCCGGGGGAACCTATGGCATGGTGGTCGGTCACGTCGCTCCAGAAGCAGCGGTGGGTGGTACAATTGCCCTAGTAGAGGAAGGAGATCAAATCACTATTGATGCTCGTCAGCGTCTCTTGCAGTTAAATGTATCGGAGGAAGAATTAACCCGTCGTCGTAACCATTGGCAACCGCGTCCCCCACGCTATAAAACGGGAATTCTCGGCAAATTCGCCAAGTTAGTCTCCTCTAGCAGTCTCGGCGCTTTAACGGATCTGAATCTGTTCTAAAAGTATAACTAGGGTTTGCAGCAAAAAGCTTTTCGGTGGTGGCAGGGTGTGGGGTGTGGGGTGTAGGGTGTGGGGTTTTATCGATTTTCAGGTGGTCAACTACCTAATTTTCAGGGAAAAAGCACCCACTGCTCACCCAACACTCCCACTGATAACTGATAACTGATAACTGATAAGACTGACGAACCTAATTACTATAGATTAATCACTATGACCTATCTACTCACTGTCTATCGAGCGCTCGAATGCCGTCCAGATACCTATCGGGATTGGTATGACCAAGGCAATATTTTAAAAGAAAGAATGGACTATTTTGGAGCCTTAATCAGCTACGAAAAAGCCTTAGAATATTATCCAGATGATTATTGGGCATGGTACAAAAGGGGTATGATACTAGAAGACTTGGGAATGTATGAAGAAGCGGCTCAAAGTTATGCTAACGCTGCACAGGTAAAGGATGATAACTATTGGGCTTGGTACGATCAAGGTTGTGTTTATCTACAGGAATTAAAGGACTACGAAAAAGCGATCGCTTGTTTTCAACGGGCCCTAAGTCATAGTCCGGGGGACTATTGGGCAGCCTACCGGCAAGGGGAGGCCTATCGATTGCTGAAAAATTACGAACGCGCTATCACTTCCTACGATCTGGCCTTGGGGGTGCGACCCCGGGATTATTGGGCCTGGTATCGTCGCGGCGACGCTTTCCGGGATTGGGGCAATCCCCAAGAGGCTTTATTTAATTATCGTACCGCCCTCGATATCCGACCGCAAGATTACTGGTCCTGGTATCAACAGGGTGTGATCTTACAAGCATTACAGCGCCTGCCAGAAGCGATCGCCTGTTATGAAGAATCGTTAAAAATCGATCAAGATGATCGCTATGCGTGGTATAATTCCGCCTGCTGTTATGCCGCCCTCGGTCAACAAGAAAAAGCGATCGACTGTTTACGCGAAGCCATGGACATAGAACCGGATATATGTGGCGAATTAGTGCGTAATAACTTTGTTTTCGATGGTTTAAGGCAAAATGAAACCTTTAATGACCTCTTGAGTTGCTATTCCCCCAGCTAAAGTCTTTTTGCATCACCTAGGGTTTGCTGAAAGGGTTTTTCGTGGGGTGTGGGGTTTTAGGCATTTTCAGGGAAAAAGTGCCTAAATTTTCCCCTCTATTGCTCAAACGGCTGGCACTTTTTTGATGGCAAAAAAGCCTAAAGATATTAGCCAACAAGGTTTTTAGATTTATTTAGCCAGTCTGGATTAGCTACAATTGCAATTAGAGAAAAATTATTGAGAATCTTATGCGAGAACTAGACAGAGACAAAACCATCGAACAACTAAACGAAATCATGGAATTTGAACTAGCGGGAGTTGTCCGTTACACCCACTATTCCCTGATGGTGACAGGTCCCCATCGCATCCCCATCGTCCAATTTTTCCAGACTCAGGCCACGGAATCCCTCACCCACGCGCAACAAGTTGGGGAAATTCTCACCGGTTTAGAAGGTCATCCTAGCTTAAAAATTGCCCCCATCGAAGAAAGCTATGAACATAATATCAAAGCAATCTTGAGTGAGAGCCTCAATCATGAGAAAAAATCCCTTGATTTGTACAAAGCACTCCTAGAAACCGTTGAAGATGCCAGTATTTACCTAGAAGAATTCGCTCGCGGTATGATTGGACAAGAAGAATTACACAATCTGGAAATTCGCAAGATGCTGCGGGATTTTGCTTGAGCTAGGATCAAACCTAGAGTTTATCGACTAGCTTATGAATCTTAGTTCCGCTTTACCCACTTTTATTATCACTCTCCGGGAAGGTTTCGAGGCCGCTTTAGTGGTGGGAATTGTCCTCGCTTGTTTACAAAAATCGGGTCGATCGCAACTTAACTCATGGGTGTATCGTGGTATTGGTGCGGGAGTAGTGGCTAGTGTTTTGGTCGGTATTTTGCTAGGGGGAATCCTTTTTCAAGTGGATGCCTCTCCTAGTCCATTTGTACCAATGATTAAGGAATTGCTGGCCGCCACTTTTGGACTGATTGCCGTCTTGATGTTGAGTTGGATGTTAATTTGGATGACTCAACAGGCCAAATCTTTGAAATCTGAGGTAGAAAGTGCGGTAAAAGCGGGTTTAAAATCGGAAAATGGGGCAGGAAAAGCGATTTTTCTGCTCGTTTTTATCGCTGTCTTGCGAGAGGGATTTGAAACTGTTCTCTTTATCCTGGCCCAATTCCAAAAAGATTGGCAGATACAAACCTTCGGTGCGATAGCGGGGTTAAGTGTCGCAACCTTGTTGGGAACTCTCCTCTTTGCGGGGGGAGTAAAAATTAATATCCGTCTCTTTTTCCAAATTATGGGGACTTTCCTCCTCTTAATCGTTGCCGGATTACTCATCGGTATTTTGAAACATATCGACGCAGGAATCAGTCTTTTAAGTGAAATTGACCCTTTTTATCGCAATTTCTGTCCTTCTCTCCCCTCCTCCTGTCTTCTCGGTTTTCAAGTTTGGGACGGTTCCCAAATTTTGAGCGATCGCACTTTCCCCGGACTCCTCCTTAAATCCCTGTTTGGTTATCGTCAAAACCTCTATATCAGTCAAATTGTTGCCTATATCCTCTTTTTACTGCTTATCGGTGGCCTCTATTTCCAAAGCTTACGACAACGTCCTCAAACAGTGACCAGTAAACAGTAAACAGTAATCAGTAAACAGTAAACAGTGACCAGTAAACAGCGAAAAGATGGCAAGAAACTGCTATTTAATAATGCTCACTTAAAAACTCACATCTGATAACTGTTAACTTACCCACTGATAACTTACCCACTGATAACTGATAACTTACCCACTGATAACTGATAACTGATAACTGATAACTGATTATGACTACTTGGCAATGTGACGGTATCCCTAAAGATGGTAAAACTTATCCGCAAGCGATTGCGGGAGGTCATGAACCCTGCGACAATACTACTCCTGATTGTCCTATCTGTGGCCTGCCTAGGGAAGCGATGGATCCCGTAACAACCACGGTTAAAACCACGGTGGTGGTGTCCCCGGGGGGTACCACTAGAGTCGGCCAAAAATCTAACTGGTTACTTCCCTTCGCTTTGATAATTACCGCTTTAACCGCAGGTTTAGGGGGTTGGAGTCTATTGCAAATGCTGATTCCCAAACCCGATACTTCCCAAGTTACACCAGAAGAAACCCCAGACAAGCAACCCAAGGCAACTTTTGTGAGTAATACGGCTAAAAATCCCGATTTATTTAGCCAAGGTGAGAAAATACTGCTTAATTCCACTCCTAACAAAGAAAAAGGCGCAGCGGCCTTTAAAAAGGAAGATTGGTCAAATGCGATCGCATCTTACCAACTGGCGGCCACTCCCCAAGCAAACGATCCGGAGGGCAAAATCTATTACAATAACGCCAAAGCTAGACAAAAAGGTAATCAAAAGACTATAGCCGTTGTTGTCCCCATCGCTAACGACCCCAACAGCGCCAAGGAAATTCTCCGAGGTGTGGCAAGGTATCAAGAGGAGTTTAATAATTCTAATTCTGGTAATCCTTTGGAAATAGTCATCGCTAATGATGGCGGTGGGTTACAATCAAAGGCGATAGCCGATGATCTGATTCAATCCGGTCAAGTTTTGGCAGTTATCGGCCACGGAATCGATCCTTTTAGTCAAAAAGCGATTGAAAGTTACCAAAAAGAAGGATTAGCGATTCTTTCTCCCCTGACTACCAGTGTTAGTCAAACGGGAAATGCAACCCTGAAAACCATTCCCCTTAAGGATAAGTCTCAGGAAGTTTTCGGTAGTTATCTGGAAGCAGTGGCCAAAACTTTGGCTAATTATGCTAGTAAGCAAGAGAATTCTCCCTCAGTGGTTCTTTTTTATAATTCCGATAGTCCCTATAGTCAAAAATTAAAGGATTCCTTTGCTAAAGCGATTAAAGAACCGGGAGGCAAGATAGTTAAGGAAATAGACACAACCAAAGCCAATTTTAACGCTAAAACCGCCATAGATCAGGCAAGACAAGCTGGCGCTAGGGTGGTATTTTTGGCCTTGAGTAAAGACGGCGATCGCATAGATCAAGCCGTGGCTATTGCCCAAGAATCGTCTGGAATGCTCTTATTAGGCGGAAATGAACTTTATACACCCGATATCCTTATTCAAGGAGCGGATAGCATCGACGGATTAGTTCTAGCAGTACCTTGGAGTTTCCAAGCAACGGATCCTTTTGCCAAAGATGCGCTGAAAAGTTGGCGCGGTCGCGTCAGTTGGCGTACTGCTACCGCCTACGATACCATGAAAGTATTAGGGGAAGCGATCGCTAAAAGTTCTGACCGTGCTACTGTAGTCGAAACTTTAAATCGAGGAATCACCTTGCAGGGAAGCACCACGGATTTTAACATTTTTAACCAAGTTCCCTTGGTGCGTGCTAATCGCGGCAATGAGGGGCCAAAGGGTTCTCAATATCAATTCGATCCTATCTAAAATAGATAATGTGATGTCGAGGAGTAGAATCAAGTCTAATTTTATGAACAATATCTTACCCATCCTAGCTTTGTTAATGTCGGTGTCGGGAATTGCCGTATCTTTGGGACGGGAGGAAGTCCGATGTCGTCTCGGTTTAGAATCGGCAGCCTGTCCCCGGGAAGAAGAAAAAACCAGCGAAGACACCCCCGCAACTACCCCCGCAACTACCCCAGAATCTCCCCGGATAGAAACAACTCCCACGGAAACTACCCGTAATATCGAAGCTTCCCCCGAAGTTTCCCCGTCTCCTGAAAGCGAAACTCCAGTGGAATTCACTCCCATCCCGGAAAATAATCCCAGTCCAGAAGTACCCCCCGAAAATCCCCCCACCTCAGAAACCAAAGCGGTGGAAAAAACTCCAGATGCAGAAAAAAGTCCGGATGTCAATCCATCTAAAGATGGAGAAACTGAAAGTATTCCGTTAGAAGTTATTCCCCCCGCACAGTAAAATCCGACAAAATCAATTGCTGCCGGGGTAGGGTTGATTCATGAATCAACCCTACAGACTCCAGACAGTAAAATCCGACAAAATCAATTTCTGGCTGAGGATAGGCACTCATGCAAGAAGTAGTTAGATATGTGTGATTAATTGTATCTAGCTACTTAATTTTTCTCCAGCTATTGCTGATTAGGTAAAAACTATTTACTTTTAGTCAAAATTAATTAACTTCTAACCCCGGAATGCTTAACTGTTCGGTTTTTGGCTGTGTTTCCCCCAGATAATCCCCCTGCAACATATTAATTAAACAGCCACCAAGATGATAGGCCATATTAACGGGAACCGCGTTACCAATCTGTCGATATTGAGAGGTTAAATTACCGGTAAATTGCCAATCATCGGGAAAGGACTGCACTCGTGCATATTCTCTCACAGTCAAAGGACGAGTTTCTTGGGGATGACATCTTTCTGTTTGGGTTTGTGCCGGACTACAGGTAATAGTTAAAGCCGGTTCATCCCAAGATAATCTTTTAGCATATCCTGTCCGTCCGCCGTGATTTTTGAGACTATTTTTCATATATTCTTTTTGAATATCCATCGGTAAATTTCGCCAATTTCCTCCTGGGGGAACTAAGGACATAATCTCTTTTTTTCTTTCTTTATATTCTACTCCTGGAGAACTGGGACAATTCTCTAGAGCTTTTTTCAGAGAAATAGTATAGTTTTTATATTGGGGAAAAATCGGTTTAATATTTAGGTCTTGACGGGTAGCAATAATAATTAATCTTTCTCTTTTTTGGGGAACATCGAGAAATTGAGCCGATAAAACTTGATAAGCAGCATAATAACCGATTTCCTGTAAAGCTTGCAGCATTAATTGCAGGGTTTCTCCTTTTTTATTGCTTAATAATCCTCGAACATTTTCGGCCATAGCGATTTTAGGTTGCACTTCCTGTAAACAACGAGCAAACTCAAAAAATAAGCTCCCTCTCAAGTCTTCTAATCCTTTTCCTAACCCAGCATAACTAAAAGGTTGGCAGGGAAAACCTCCAGCTACAACATCTATTTTGTCTCTAAAATCAGAAAATTTAATCTTTTTTATGTCTTGATTTATAACATTCCATTGCGGTCGATTGAGTCTTAAAGTATTAACACAATCTTGGTTGATTTCCACCAGTAATTGCGTTTTTAGTCCCGCATTTTCTAAACCTAAAGCCATACCACCACAGCCAGCAAATAATTCAATAACCGTGTAATTAGTTGGCTCAACAGTTTGTAAAATTTTCAATTCTCCGGGGGATTGGTTATTTTTAAGATTGGTTAATTGCTCGAGATCAAATAACCAATCAACTTGATTGATTTTCTGACCTTTGATTAATTTTTTCTTTTGCCATGTTAGTATTTCTGCGGTAGTTACACCGAGAATATTAGCGGCTTTTTGTAGATTTACCTGAGTCATAACCAATAATTAGCAACTTATCTACCTCTCTATTATACATCAAAGTAGCTAAACTTGATAAAGTTTTTTTTCGATTTTCCTGACTGTCATCTTTAACTTATTCAGGATAGTTTCATAATCTAAGTCCAACATTGACCAAAAAGCTTGCCCTGCTAATAGCTCAATATTATTCTCTTTAGCTTTGGTTTTGCTAATTGTCCAAGAATTGCCCATATCTAAAGCAGCGGCAAAAACTGAGTTAGGATGTATTTTTAATTCATTGATACTCCGATCACTCTGGCTACCAGTAAGAGTATCTTTTTTAGTTTTTAATTGAGTGTATTTGATTATTCCTTGATTAAAAACTACTAAATCCACACCTTTGATTTTAAAATTTAGAATTTTTTCTGGTACAAAAACCTGTGAACTAATAGAAGCAATTTCTTCTAAAGTATGACCTAGACTTTCCGAGATAAGATTGACATATTTATTCGATAAGTACAAGTTTTCACATTGAGCAAACTCAAAAATATTTTTAAATCCTTTCTTCTTTTTGAGAGATATATTTTTAAAATCCTGTTTTTCTTTCAGGATTTTTTCAACTACTTTAGACTGGAACTCATCCAAAGCATCATCGATTTTTTGATCCCTATTGTCTGCAATGTCTGTGTCTGTTGTTCTATTTTCTTGAAAATATTCAAAAATGAAATCATCAATTAGACGACAAATTTGATAAGTATCTACCAAGTCATGAGTAACAAAGGTAGGAATTTTGATCGAAGGTTTCTGTAAATTAATTTCTTCTAATAATTGGGTCAAGTTATGGCGATAAGAGTATAAATAGCTCATTATAGTTAGTTGCTGGGTTGGGATTGTTTACTGTTTAATTACAACTATAGCAATAGTCAATAAATTGTGAAAAAGCATCAAATCTTTTCAATTCGTTAAAATTAAATATTAACAGGGTCAATATATAATCTCTTATCTAAAATTGGTGTTTTTTGAATATTATTGACTTTGGCAATTGCTGATTCTAAACATAGCTGGTTTTCTGAAGATACAAACAGCCTACTGCTTTCCAATACCTCGAATGCTACCTCTCTAGAAATTTGTTCTATTACCTCTTGGCTAACTTGATTATTTAAGTTAATAAAATTAATTATATCCTCTATAATAACTTTACCAAATTTATTCTTAAATTTTCTTTTTTGTCTTAATACTTTCTGGAATAGCTTGGTTTTGACACCTATTTTTTCAATAATATCAGCATTATAAAAAGGTACGCCAAGAACGTTAGATTCTTGTCCTACAATTAAAACAATTCTTGCTTGCTGCTTGCTGACTCTTGCCAGTTCCTTTAAAATGTCACCCATATCTAAACAGTATTGTACTACAGTGTAGAAACGATTACTCCTATTTGCTCTATTAGAGCCAATTTCTGACTTGGCTATCTTGAGTAAATCCCATCCTAAGATTTCAGCAGATTGACGATAATTTTGATGGTAATTAAAAACATTTATATAGGGTGGAGAAGTCACAACAAAATCTATCTGATTATTTTTTAGTGGTAGAGAACGAGCATCAGATAATCCAACCCTGATCGGCTTTTGAGAGTAAGGTAGCTTAGTAATTATATTACTAAGATGTAAAAATTTTTTCTGAATAAATTCCTGAGTAATTTTATTGTTACACACATCAAGAAGGATTACTAAAGCATCAAATAAAACCTTTGACCGATCCGGTAGCATATTCCTAGTATTTTGCAATTTATCTACTAAATTTTCTACTTGATCACTGACTTCAAAAATTCTCAAAGGAAATTCTTGATCGACGATATTTCTCAGGTTTTTAAGAACTTCTTTTTTTTGAGAATCATTGATAAATTCATAGGTATGACTCATGATATAAGCAGCGGGATTAATCTCAAATCCATAAGCTTCTAGGGATAAATAACTTGCCTCTAGTAAAACAGTTCCGCTACCCACAAAAGGATCGAGAATGACCGAATTAGATGGGCAATAGAAACTTAAAATAGTCTCTATCAGTTGGGGTGAAAACTGACCTCGCCAAACAAATAAATTGGCTCTAGTTTTCTCAATAATGTCAAGTTTTTCTTGGGGTATAGGTTGATCAAAATCTGGCAACTTTCAATCTCCCTCTATTGCTAAAATCAAAATTCAGGTTCTACTTTATCTAGAGAAAAAACACCATAAAATGTTGGGGCTGAACAAAGTTCAACCCCTCAATATTTTCCTACTTGCGTCCCGGAACTGTATATTTAAAATTCATCGGGCCGGTATAACCGGAAATCTCCGCTAATTTCTCTAATATTTGGGTTCCCGAATATTCTTGACCCTTAATAATCCAAGTGGGGAAACCTTTAATTCCGGCATCGCGACAAGCTTGGGGATTACCATTAACCCCTTGGGGATCGCATTCGATATAAACCCCTTCTTTTTTGAGGATTTCTCCCGCTTCCTTACCAAATAACTGTTTTTGATCGTAACAGTGGGGACACCAAAAAGCCCCGTATTCCTTCGCACCAATTGCTTTTAAATGTTTAGCCAGGGCGATTTCTGCTTTTCCCGAAACCGTGGTTACTTCCCAACCGTAGGGAGGTTTAGCCGCTGTCATTGGCCGGGTAATTTCTTCTTTTCCTGCTGCCACCGTCGGGGAATTTACTCCTGCGTAAACCGCTAAAGTTCCCACAAAAGTAATCATGGCCACTACAACCATCGGCAGTATAATTTGTCCTAAACCTTCCCATTCGCGACCGACAATTGTGAGAATTAATAAGGTTAAAGCGAACAAAGCCGAAGTGATGCAGTAGGGACACAATTCCTTTAAGTCCGTGGCTAGAATATACATTAAATAACCACTAAATACCGCCATCGCCGTCGCCCCCGCTAACAGCAATAACCAAGTATTATTTTCTAAACTTTTGCGGAGATTTTTCTGAGTTTCCCCATTAATAAATAGAGGACTGAGGGCAAAAACCGCCATGGCAATATAGGCCAAAAAACCGAACAAACTCAAGGGCAGCCCGAAAACCGTAGCGTAGGGACTATTAAGAACACCACTACAACCAGCCCCATCAGTAGCTCCGGCGGTGCAGGCAGCAGCCCCTCCCGTCAGTTTGGTAATGGTTAAATAGCCGGTCAGAATCGCCCCCACGATCGAAACGCCCCCAATTAGGGGCCGGGAGTAGCGATGAATCCAAGGTACAGAACGACGACGCATAATATTATTTAGATTAAATTACAGCAGAATTCAGGAGTCAGAAGGTAAATCGAAATGTACTTTGTCGAAAGGAAAAATTCCGTAACGATATCGCGTTAATTAGGACATTTTCAATTCCTAAAAACTTAGGATAGCTATCCCCTGAAACTATTCGCCATTCTAGCAAGGGGTTATGTGGACAGAGGCAAAGAAGGCAGAGAATTATTAATTTTTGCCTTTTGATCGTTGATCTGCCGGGCCGTTTCCACAAATTGCGACACCCGGATCGGATCCACCGGTTCAGTAATTTTGCCATGACGCTTGAGGGAACTAGCCACGATCACCCCATCGGCAGCCAGCAGCAACTGCCCGATATTGTCCAAATCAGCCCCGCTGCCGATAAAAACCGGTGTTCCCTTGGCCGCCGCCACTGCCAGTTCCAAATCCTCAAAACTGGGGGGGCTACCGGTGGCCCAACCAGAGAGGATCACCCCGTCTGCCAGTCCCCGTTCGATCGTATCTTGCACTGCCGTAGTCAGATTAGGGGTTCCCAAGGGGCGGGCGTGTTTAACCAAAACATCCGCTAAAATTTTGACCTCAGACCCCAATTCGCGGCGATAACGCAGGAGTTCGTGGGCCTGACCCTCAATAATGCCCTGATCGGTAGCCATAACCCCCGTTAGCACATTAACCCGAATAAATTGGGCATTAACACAGGTAGCGATCGCTAAGGCACTATGGGCATCATTGCGGAGAACATTAAGACCAATCGGTAAGACCACCAGATTTTTAATGCGATCAACAATTAAAGTCATGGCACTAACCACGGCGGGATCCACCTGTTGCTTAGTAAAGGGGGCATCAAAAAAATTCTCGATAATCAAACCATCAACACCACCGGCAGCCAAAGCCGTCGCCTCCTGTTCAGCCCGCTCGATCACCGTCTTGAGACTGCCACCCCAACGGGGGGAAGTGGGCAGGGGGGCGAGATGAACCACGCCAATAATCGGGTTTTTTGTCTTGAAAGTTGCAATTAAGTTCACAGCGTATACTACTCTTAGCGTCCCCAACCATGCGCCGCTCACCCATTTTAACAGGGTGAAGGCCTAGCCACGGTTCCACGGGGGGGAAATTATTTTAACTGCTAATGATTTTATCAATTCCGGAATCCGTTAAAATGTCTTAACATTAGAGAAGTTTAAGATTTGGTTGATACTCGATCGCATGGGCAATAAGCCAACCATCGCTATCTCACACCTAGGCTGTGAGAAAAACCGGATCGACTCCGAGCATATGTTAGGACTGCTGGCCAAGGCCGGCTATCCCGTAGATAATGACGAGGAGTTGGCCGATTACGTTATCGTTAATACCTGTAGTTTCATTCAAGCAGCTAGAGAAGAATCCGTTCGCACCCTCGTGGAACTGGCGGAAGCTAATAAAAAAATTATTATCTCCGGCTGTATGGCCCAACATTTCCAAGATGAACTGCTGACGGAATTGCCGGAAGCCGTGGCCATTGTCGGCACGGGGGATTATCAGAAAATTGTCGAGATCGTCGAACGGGTAGAGACGGGAGAACGAGTCAAAGAAGTCAGCACCGATCCCACTTTTATCGCCGACGAAAATCTGCCCCGTTATCGCACCACTACCGAAGGAGTCGCCTATCTGCGGGTGGCCGAAGGCTGCGATTATCGCTGTGCTTTCTGTATTATTCCCCACCTGCGCGGCGATCAGCGATCGAGATCGATCGAGTCCATTGTCAAGGAAGCGCGACAATTAGCCAGCCAAGGAGTCCAAGAATTAATTCTCATTTCGCAAATAACAACCAATTATGGGTTAGACTTATATGGCGAACCCAAATTAGCGGAACTCTTGCGAGCGCTGGGAGAAGTCGATATACCTTGGATTCGCGTTCACTACGCTTACCCGACCGGGTTAACGCCAAAGGTTATCGAGGCGATCCGAGAGACCCCGAATGTTTTACCCTATCTAGATTTGCCGCTACAGCATTCCCATCCCCACATCCTGCGGGCGATGAACCGTCCCTGGCAAGGACGAGTCAACGATGGCATTATCGAGCGGATCAAGCAAGCTATCCCGAACGCGGTTTTACGAACGACTTTTATCGTCGGTTTCCCCGGAGAAACCGAGGAACATTTCAGCCATCTGCTGGAATTTGTCAAGCGTCATGAGTTCGATCACGTCGGGGTGTTTACCTTCTCCGCCGAAGAAGGTACAGCCGCTTTTGACCTGCCCAATCCAGTGCCACAGGCAATTATGGACGAACGCCGCGAAAGGTTGATGTTAACTCAGCAACCAATCTCGGAACGCAAAAATCAAGCTTATATCGGTCAAACTGTCGATGTTCTCATCGAACAGGAAAACCCGGAAACGGGAGAATTAATCGGGCGTTCCGCTCGTTTTTCCCCGGAAGTAGATGGCTTGGTTTATGTGACAGGTGAGGCGATTCTAGGTGCGATCGTGCAGGTCCGAATCACTTCGGCCGATACCTACGATCTCTACGGCGAAATAGTCTAATTTTTCCATTTTTCTAATTTAATTCCCACAAAACAATCCCTATGACCACTGGTTTCAACAATTTAGGTTTATCCGATAGCCGTCTTCAACACCTAGAAACGCTTGGATTCACCACCCCCACGGAAATTCAAACCAAAGCCATCCCTCTCCTTCTAGAAGGGCATGACATGGTAGGAATGTCGCAAACGGGAACCGGCAAAACCGCCGCCTATTCCCTGCCTTTACTGGAACGCATGGACACCAAAAATCCTAACGTTCAAGCTTTAATCCTCACCCCCACCCGGGAATTAGCCCAACAGGTAGCCAGCGCCATCAAAGATTTCTCTGATGATCGTCGTCTCTTTATCCTGACAGTCTGTGGTGGTCAATCCATGGAACGTCAGATCCGCAGTCTGGAAAAAGGTGTCCAGATTGTGGTCGGGACTCCCGGCCGGGTAATCGATCTGCTCGATCGCAAAAAACTCCATCTAGAATCCCTAAACTGGGTAGTCCTCGATGAAGCGGACGAAATGCTCAGTATGGGTTTTATCGATGATGTTAAGAAAATTCTGCAAGCATCCCCCTCCACCCGTCAAACCGCCTGTTTCTCGGCAACTATGCCCCGGGAAATCCGCGATTTAATCGCTAATTTCTTGAAATCTCCCATTTCTGTGACGGTTTCTCAACCCCAGGCCGCTCCTGCTAAGATCGAGCAGAAAATTTATCTGATCCCTCGCGGTTGGACGAAATTAAAAGTCCTGCAACCCCTGTTAGAGATCGAACCCCTAGAATCGGCGATTATTTTCGTCCGCACCAAGCAAACCGCAGCCGAATTAACCAGCAAACTGCAAGAAGCGGGGCAAACGGTGGATGAATACCACGGTAACTTAAGCCAAGTGCAACGGGAACGACTGGTGCAACGTTTCCGCGAGGGCAAAATTAAATTAGTGGTAGCCACAGATATCGCGGCCCGCGGTCTAGATGTGGAAAATCTCAGCCACGTTATTAACTATGATCTGCCAGATAATGCCGAAACCTATATTCACCGCATTGGCCGCACCGGCCGCGCCGGTAAAACGGGAACTGCTATATCTTTAGTAGAACCGATCGATCGGCGTTTATTACGTCAGATTGAACAGCGTCTGCGTCAACGTCTGGAATCTAGTCCCATTCCTAGTCGTGCGGAAGTAGAAGCAAAACGTCTGGCCAAGCTGCAAAATCAGCTAAAAGAGGCTTTATCGGGGGAACGTATGGCTTCTTTCTTGCCTTTAGTGCGGGATTTAAGTGAAGAATACGATCCACAAGCGATCGCAGCGGCTGCCCTGCAAATGATCTACGATCAAAATTGTCCCCAGTGGATGAAAACCGATTGGGAAGTTCCCGCAGCGACGAGCAGTAAACCGGTGATTAATAAAACTCCCCGCAGTGGTGGTAGTAAGTACCCCTCTAAGTCGAATAACCGTCCTTCCCTGGACAAAAAAATTGTCTTTCAAGAACGTTAATTTTTAGTTCTTGAATAGATAATTTTAAGAGTTGATAGAACCAAAACGGTCTATCAACTTTTTTTATGTTTATAATAGCTTATTAACCCTATATACTTTTGACTTTTTTATACTGTTCTGTCACGGCGGCATTTAATAGATCATCTTTAAAATCTCTGATTAATTTAATTACTAAATTATAAGTATTGATGTATTCTTCATAATCGATAGTTAAATACTTGCCATGAGCAATTTTATTTCTTTGGGTGAGAAGTTGTTCATCAATAGCTTTCTGCTTCAGTTGATAATCACTATCATCAATTCCTAGAATAGTACAGATATCAGTGAAAACTTCAAAATTGAGATTAGATTTGGTGTTAATAATATTTTCGTAGGGTATATAAGCTGTATTTTCTAGGTTATCAAGTAAATTTTTGATCATCTCTTTTTGTAACTTAAATTTATTGGTTTTTATTAACTCATTTATAGATTTTCTAGAACTAAGGGCAACGAAACAGTAATCCAGTTCATGATAATTTAATTTTTTTAAGGAAACAAACTGCAAATAACATTCTGCTGCATATTTAATAAAACCTTCCCAATGGGCATAGAGAGTGGTTATTCCGGCTCTAATTAATACATCTTGCTCAGTTCCTTTTTGTGGAGGAATTTTATTTTTTAAAATACTAAGTTCTTTAATTCGCCATGCCATATCTTCATCTAAGTTTTTCTGGAGAATTTCGATAGTTCTATTATCTTTACTCATTACTTTTTAAAATATTTTTTGCCAAATTCAATCATTTTGAGCATTCTAGTTCTAGCTCTCGATCCCGTACCGATGTTATAAATAAAGTCAGATTCTGACCACATTTCCTGAATTTTTGTTCTTAGCAGTTCAATATCTTGAGTAGAGTAATCATCAATATTTTCTCGTAATCCTGTGGTGATCGCTTCATAAGCAGAATCGAGAAATTTACCCTTAAATCTTGTTCCATCATATTTGGTAAAAGTATCTTCATTCGTCGCTTGATCAAGCAATAAAAACATTTTAGCGAATTTTTCTTGCTCTAACACACGATCAAAAGTCCTGGAATTGCATAATTCTATCAGATAGTCAGTCAAATATTCATTAACCTCTTTTTTGTTCAATGATTTTGGATCAAATGTGGGAGAAGACAGGGCAAAATATTTAAGAATTAGTTCCAAGTCGTAGCGTTCTTGTCTTAATCGCTCGGATAGGGAAATACAATTTTTAAAGTTCTCATTTTCTGCCAAGTCTTCTAACCACTTATATAGGCTTTTATCTAGCATAATCAAAAGACAATTACGCACCTCTTGATAAGATAAAAAAGAGCCACCGGTATTTAAACGATCAAAAACTTCAAACTTAGCATTTTTATCCGATTCTTTTTGGATAATCTGAACCTGTATTTTCGCTCTTTTGAAGTCTATTTTTAGAGATGGGGGCAAATTATACTCTCCTTCCTCTGCACCTTCCCACATAACTCCGTTTAAGCTAGGTAATAACTTAGTACCTTGAAGCACCAGTTTCGGTTTTTTCTTAGTTTCATCGTCCTCATCTCTTAAATCGCCAACAAATTCCAAAATTGTTGAAATCCTTTGTAATCCATCCACCAATTCCCAAACACTATCTTCTTCTCTCTGATAGACAAAAATAGAGGGAATAGGAATTCCTAATAGTATCGATTCTATGAATCGGCTTTTTTGGGCTATTGTCCAACGAAAATATCTTTGAAAATCTGGATTAATTGTCATTTCTTTGTTATTATAAAGACTAATAATCTCTCCGATTGACATAGGATAGTTATCGGTACGAAATTCTTTAGTTTTTGCCTTAACTTCTTCTAATAAATTCATCTTATAGCAGTTATCTTAATGGTGAAGTACAAAGTTTTCGTTTTGGGGAGCCGGTCGTCAGGATTCGATACCAAATTAGGTTACACTTCATCTTTAGAAACAAAGCTGTAATTTTTCTATACTTAGTATAATCCCTATATTCTACTTTAATACCATCCGCCAATTCAAAAATGAAACGCGTCAACCTCAAGAGTTGACAGAAAAAGGCTCATCCCCGCAATTGGCACAAACATCAATTTTCAGGTGGCTAATCTGCAAAGACGCGATTTATGTCCCGATATTGCGGTGATGTTAGCTTGGATTGAACAGGCAAAAATCTTAACCAGAGAGTTAAAATAAGCCCTATCTCCGATAATTTTGGCATAAATTAACCAAAAGTAGTGCCATTCCATCCCCAAAGATCACCTTTCGCCTCGGCAAATTCTAGATAAATGCGATTTTTCGGTATTCCTAAATAAGCCTCAATTTCTTGACAAAAATCACTACTCATGCTTTTAGTTTGAGCGGCGGAAATAGAACCAACACTTTTAATCTCCACATAACACACCGGCTCAAAAGTGCCAGCAAAAGTCATTTTTATCCCCGATTCTAAAGCTGTCATCACATAGGATTCGGGTTTTCCCAGATGTTTAGCTAATTTAGCCGAAAGACTCTGCAAAAGTTGATTAACCGTCTCATCATCGAGGGAGGTGACAGAAGTTTGAATTTTAATTAGAGGCATAGGAAAAATTTCAGAAATATTTTTCTATAATATAACAGTTTTGATGGCAATCACAGATATTCTTTTGCTTCAGAAGGCTTCAATTATCCAATCCTTCAGAAATTATGAATTATGAATTATGAATTATGAATTGGGGATAGGCAATCTGGAAAAGTAAATAGGACTAGCTGAATAAGTACCTAAGCAAAATTAATTACACATATCTAACCCCCCTTGCCTTTTGCCTTTTGCCTTTTGCCTTTCTTCACTAGGAAATTTATTTTGCACGACTACTTATCGGTAGCAGCTTTGCTAAAAAATGGTTTTGGGACTTTATGAGCAAAACAACAAACTTTTTGCCGCAAACCCCACATACAGTACAATTATTACAGTTAAGGGTTTGAAAGGCCTAGGATGATGGCAAAGCAATCAAGGGCAATTGCGGTGACAGAACATGATAATAAATGTCCCGAATGTCTGCACTTAGAGATTTCGGGAGAACCTGTTGCGCCTGAGTCTAAGGGTGTTTTTTCGCTTTTGAAAAAGTCTGATCCAGAGGCGTTTTCCCTATCGGTGCGGATTATTTTTAATCAGCAGTGGCTTGATTTTTCTTTTGGACGGGTTAAGTTTGGTTTGCGGGGGGGAGAGTTACGCTTAAAACTGGAGAATGGCCAAATGCCTTCTGAGTTGAGAAATGAGGCGTTGAAAAAGATTTTAGCAAGGGAATTAGAGATTGAACGTCAGTTAGGAGGAGAACAGGAAAGCAAGTCTCAACTAGAAGGCTCTATAACTCCTGATTTATCGAAAGCAAACTTAAAGGGAGTTAGAGAAAAGCGTCAAAAAGAGTCCCAGGGGGATAAGTTTCAGCTTAAAATAGCGCAAATTAGTCACAAGGGAGCAAATAATCAGCCTGTGTGGGTGTTCGAGAATAGGACAGGTGAGCCTGTTTTGATTGGGGAATTAGCGGATTCCCTGGGTAAAATGTTAATTGCGGGTGTTCCCTGGAG
Organism: Microcystis sp. M083S1; assembly: GCF_020246405.1. Taxonomy (NCBI): domain Bacteria; kingdom Bacillati; phylum Cyanobacteriota; class Cyanophyceae; order Chroococcales; family Microcystaceae; genus Microcystis; species Microcystis sp. M083S1. The sequence continues at coordinate 6,587 of NZ_JADBTB010000245.1, read as the reverse complement.
CGTTGAAGCGACATTTACTCATGAAATGCGTCAGGTTGTGATTACGGGTTTAGAAAATTTATTTAAAGATGATATTTCTGGACACAAATTGAACGTATTTGAGTTAGCAGTAGCTAAGTTATTTTTAAAGCATAAAACCCAACCCTATCTAAGTCGTCAGGTATTACGTTATGAGTGATGCAGATTTTATTCGAGAAGTTGAAGAACTGTACCTGCGTCTTGCTAATGCAGATACAGATGATCTTGTTGAGTTAGCTAAACTTGCGGGTTTAGACCCTAAAACAGATTTAGCCGACTCTGTTTGGGTTCCCTATCCCAGCTTTGGGGAATTTCGCCAGAACACCTTAGCGGCGGCGGTGCTGACAGATTATCTAGAAGAGCATGGGATAGAGGTAGATGCTGCGGCGGCTGATAATGCTCAAGTGGTACTACCCAAGCTGGGTAAACTGGAAGCTGTGTTGATTCCTCAAGACTCTGGTGAAGAACCGTTGGATTTAAGCCAAATTAGTGTCGAAATTGACCTAAATCCGGCAACCCTAGCCTATATTTTAGTCGAGCTAGGGGAAGGGGGAGCTTGGTTAACTGGGGTTCTGTTGAGTTCGGACCTGCGCCAGGATTTCCCAGAAGGCGGTGCGGTGTCCTTGGCGATGAGGAAACCTATATCGGCGCTGTGGGAGGCTTACCGTCGGTGGGAAAACTGTCAGCAAATCATGGCGCAGTATATCGATAAACAAGGCTGGTCGGCGGAACAGCGAGCGGAGGTAATCACAGTGTTAAACTGGGTCTGGGACTATCGGCAGGACTATGAGCGTCCGACGCTATTAAAGGAGTTTTTAGAAGAGAAGGCCAGCGAGAATAATGAGAATTTTAAACCCTTAGTCTCGCGTCCGGAAGGGGTAAAGGAAGCAACGCCTGAGCCGTCTTCAGAGGGTGCGGTGGACTGGCTAACGGTGGCGATGGATTTGCTTGATGAATTGGGAAAATTTATTTAAAAATAATAATATCAGAATGTAGGGTGCGTTGGGGGTACGGGCGAAGCATTCGGATAGGAAATCTAGGGTTTCAGCAATAGGTTATTGTCCGAATGCTTCGCCCCTACTCAATCATCTAACAATCCGTCGTAACGCACCACACCTATCATTAATTTATTTGGTGCGTTACGCTATCGAAGGGCGCACCCTACTACTACTGTTCCCTGTTCCCTGTTATAAAATAGTAAGGTGATCATTAAAAAAGAGGTCAACAGATGCAAAACTTACGTCAGGTTTCTTTACTAACAAGTGGACAAGAGCAAGTCTTAAATATTCCTCCTGAACTTGCCTTATCAAGCACAGAGGTTTTGTTACGCAAAGAAGGTCATCGCTTAATCATTGAGCCGATTTCTTCTGGTTCTCTACTTTCTTTGCTGACTACTTTGCCAGACATTACAGACAATTTTCCTGATATAGATGAAGGGTTGCTTCCCCTTAATGACATGACGTTTTAGAATAAAATAGCCCTGAAATTTTATTGTTATAAATAGATTCGTTCAAAAGGTTCTTTTCGATAACGGCGATAAATATCAAAGTCACTATCTAAGGTAATAATTGCAGAAATATTAAGTCTTTCAGAAATAGTAATTAAAGATAGATCTGCAAAATCTCCCGGTAGGTCAGCGTATTGTTCATTAAGTTGTATGATTCTGGCAAAATCCTGTGGTAAAAGGGGAATACATTGATAAAGCTGGTGGGATAAATCACTTAAAAATTCATTTTGCGTTCGATAATTATGGCTCAAAAGATACATTACTTCTGTTATACAAGCAACAGTTGTAATCAAGTCGCTGGAACATTGTTCAAAAAAGTTGACGACAGCCAGATGATAATTATCTTGGGAACTGTAATAGGCGAATAAAATACTGCTATCTGTAATAATTTTGGGGGGATAATTTGTCATGAATGATCTTGCTGATGATGGTTTTGTATATATTCTGCTACTACTTTTTTGCGGTTTTCTCGCAATGACAAATCAGGTGGAGCATTTTCTAAAAGATGCTGAGGATGACCTCCCCGGCGTTGTAATAAAGTTTTACGCGGTTTTAAGCTTTGCCAATGTTCGTAAATGAGTTTTTTCAGAAGTTCTTCTGAGCTAATATTCTCTTCGGAAATGATGTCTGCTAGATAGTTCTCGGTTTCTCGATCTAGATTAATCGATAACATTGTTACCTCATGGGATAAATCAACATCTTTGATTATAGCTTAAAATCCATGATCGCACTCACCCCCCATTCCCAATTGAGTTTGCTAGAGAAAAATTCGGGGTACGGGCGAAGCATTCGGATAGGAAATCTAGGGTTTCAGTAATAGGTTATTGTCCGAATGCTTCGCCCCTACTCAATCATCTAACAATCCGTCGTAACGCACCACACCTATCATTAATTTAACTTCGTTATAACATATAATTAATTGTCAAGAGTTCTTATCTGATTAGGTAGGCGTTAAAAATTATCAGATGCCCCCCTTATCAAGGGGGGACTAAGGGGGGATCAACACCCCCCTTATCAAGGGGGGACTAAGGGGGGATCAACACCCCCCTTATCAAGGGGGGACTAAGGGGGGATCAAACCCAAAATCTATCTTCAATTTAATTAGAACCACTACTACTAAAACCAATCATGAACGAAGCAAGAATAGAAGCTTACTTAGCCCTAATCCAAGCGCTCTTCCAGTGCGAAAATGGTCAGGAACCAGCGCTATTAGAGGCTAACGCGGAATTAGTTGATGCAGGCTTAGTCGCTGTGATGAAGCAGTATGCAGACTTCTTAGAACAGCAAGGAGACAGCAATAACGGGAGATGGTTGCTGAATATGGCGCAACAGTTAGAGCAAATTTTAGACCCGCCAAGAGACAACCAAGACCCCTACATCAGTTTTTTACAAACCCTACTGCAAACTGTCGTAGAAAGTGGCGGAAACCCCCAAGTAATTTATCCCCTGCTTGACAATAACCTCCATCTCTTAGATGAAAACTTAGTTAACCTCCTCCGTGCTTGGGGAAATCATACCAAGGAACAAGCCAGTCCAGAGGAAACTTACGGACTAGCGGCACTCCTCTATGATCTTGCTTATGCTTTTCATGAATTTCCTAAAGGTAATCCAGGCATTAACCTAGCCATTGCCGTCTATGGATACGAATTTTGCGCCACCATCTACCGCCAACTGCGATTAGAAAGGGATTTAGCCTCTACCCTCAATAATCTGGGCGTAGCCTACGTCACCCAAGCCGAACTGGGGAAAGAGCCGGTGGCTAACCTAGAACGGGCGATCGCCGCCTATACCGAAGCCACCACCATCTTCCGCCAACCCGGATTAGAAAGGGATTTAGCCCAAACCCTCAATAATCTGGGCAATGCCTACCTCACCCAGGCCGAACTAGGGAAAGAGCCGGTAGCCAACCTAGAACGGGCGATCGCCGCCTATACCGAAGCCACCACCATCCGCCGCCAACCGGGATTAGAAAGGGATTTAGCCGGAACCCTCAATAATCTGGGCAATGCCTACCTCACCCAAGCCGAACTAGGGAAAGAGCCGGTAGCCAACCTAGAACGGGCGATCGCCGCCTACACCGAAGCCACCACCATCCGCCGCCAACCGGGATTAGAAAGGGATTTAGCCGCAACACTCAATGGTATGGGCAATGCCTACGTTACCCAAGCTCAACTGGGGAAAGAGCCGGTAGCTAATCTAGAACGGGCGATCGCCGCCTATACCGAAGCCACCACCATCCGCCGCCAACCGGGATTAGAAAGGGATTTAGCCGGAACCCTCACTAATCTGGGCAATGCCTACCTCACCCAAGCCGAACTGGGTCAAGAGCCGGTAGCCAACCTAGAACAGGCGATCGCCGCCCTCACCGAAGCCGCCACCATCTTCCGCCAAACCGGATTAGAAAGATATTTAGCCCAAACCCTCACTGGTCTGGGCGTAGCCTACGTCACCCAAGCCGAACTGGGTCAAGAGCCGGTAGCCAACCTAGAACGGGCGATCGCCAATTATCGAGAAGCACTTTCCTTTCTCAACCCCACTCTCTTACCTGCTGACACCCTGAGAAGTGGGCGCAACTTAGGCAATCTCGGTTTCCAGCAGGGTTGGTGGGACATTGCCATCGAAGGCTACAGCGTCGCCGTGGAAGCCGTTGAACAAAGCCGCGCCTGGGCAACGAGTGAAGCCCTTCGCCAAGAGATTGTCCGCGAGTCCATCGGCGTTTATGAAAACCTGATCCAAGCCGCCGTTAACCAAGGCGACCTCTCCCTGGCGCTGCGAACCGTCGAACGTTCCCGCTCCAAACGCCTCGCCGACCTGATCGCTGTGGGCGACCTCTACGCCGATGGGCGCGTTCCCCCAGAGATCCAAGCCTGGTATCAGCAGGTTAAGGAAAGCCGTCAGATCCAATCCCAACTCCGTCAAGACCCCCTCGACCAGCCCGGATTCACCCAGAAACCCCAACCCTACCCCATCGGTAACACCCGCGCCAGCTTTGCCACTGAACAACTCCAGGCCGCCGAAGCCGCCGAACATCAAGCCTGGGATGCTCTCTACCGCTTTGATGCCATCACCGCCCAACTTCAGCAACCCCAACCCCAACCCCGACTCGATGAACTAACGGCGCTGCTTCCTTCTCCCCAGACTGCCCTCCTCAGCTTCTACACCACCGCCACCCATACCCACATCTTTGTCCTGCGTCGCCCCTCCCGGGATGGCGGGGAAGGGGTCAACTGCCACACTATTCCCAATCCCCCGGAGTCCGCCAACGACTTGCAAAACTGGTTGATCGACAACTGGGTTAACCCCTACATTGCGATTAATCAAGTAGAGACCGCCCAATCCCGCCAGCAGCGTCGGGATGAGTGGCACCAAGCTATGGCCACTCGTCTGCAAGAACTGGCAACCCGCCTGCAATTCGATACCCTCATCCAACAGCACCTCCAGGGCATCACTGAGTTAATTCTGATTCCCCACCTGTTCCTGCACCAAATTCCCTTCGACCTTCTACCCACCGCCCAAGGTCAACTACTGGGCGATCGCTTTCGCCTTCAGTTTGTCCCCAGTACGAAAATTCTCGGACTGTGCCAAGAGCGATCGCAACCGACTCCCGACACCCTGGGGATTGTGGAAAACACCACAGAGGATTTGCCCTATACTCCCCTAGAGTGTGAGTGGGTCGCCCAAACCTGGAACGTGCCTCGCCAACGGCGGCTACAGGGGCGCACAGTCACCCCCGACTCTTATCTGCAATTGCTGAAACAAGTGCAGGCGTTGCTCTCCAGCCACCACGCCACCAGCCGCCCCGATGATCCCCTCAACTCCCACCTCGTCCTAGACGGGGAGCAAAAAGTCACCCTCCGGGATTTACTTAGTCCCCTGTGGCGTTTTCCCGAATTGTCGGAAGTGTTTCTCTCCTGTTGTGAAACCGGTCTCAGTTTTGCCACTTCCCGAGATGAAGAGGGAAACCTGCGACGGGAATTACTGGACGAACCCCTCAGCTTAGGTACAGGCTTTCTGCTGGGGGGCGCTCGTGCTGTGATTAGTAGTCATTGGGCGGTGGCTGATCTAGCGACGGCGCTGTTTTCCCGGGAGTACCACCGCGCACGGCGGGCCGGAGAGGAACGTTTAACGGCTCTACATCAGGCTCGTCAAGCGATGCGGGAGACTTGCCAAAAAGACTGGCGGGACCGTTTAGATGCCGATTTGAAGCAGGCTTATCAGACTTGGCAACAAATGCGCCAAACTAAGGACCCGAACGCCGATACTGCTCAAGCCAATTATCAGAAAATCGGCGAATTGATCAAGTGGCTTGACGAATTTGCTCCCGATGCAGTGCCTTTTCAGGATTATCGTTACTGGGGGGCGTTCTATTGTCTGGGACTTCCTTAAAATTATAAATTATGAATTATGAATTATAAATTATGAATTATGAATGGGGGAATTATGAATGGGGGAATTATGAATGGGGGAATTATGAATTATGAATTATGAATGGGGAATTATGAATTATAAAATATAAATTATGAATGGGGAAATTATAAATTATGAATGGGGGATTGAGGATTATGAAGGAGAAGAAGCCAATAGATATTCGGGAGCGTTGTTTTGATTATGCACTGCGGGCGATTAAACTTTATCAATTTTTGCAGGAAGGAAAAGATGGTGCAGGTTGGATATTGGGAAAACAGTATTTGAGAGCGGCAACTTCTGTTGGAGCTAATATCGAAGAAGCACAGTCGGGACAAAGTAAAGCTGATTTTATCCATAAAATGAGCATCTCTCAAAAAGAAGCAAGAGAAAGCCTGTATTGGCTGCAATTACTAGAAAAATCAGAGTTAGTTCCCAAAAACCGCATTCAATCCCTCATCCAAGAAACCCAAGAAATTATCGCTGTTATCACTACCATTATCGTCAAAACTAAACAAAACGGCCAATTCAAGTCTGAATTGCATCACTGTCTGATCTATCTTTATAGAATACCTCATTCGGGGTACGATAGTCAAGACATTTTCGAGGACGATTGTTAATCAAGTTTACGGCTCTTTCCACCTCCTCTGGCTTAACG
>NZ_JADBTB010000244.1:0-3114 GCF_020246405.1 Microcystis sp. M083S1 | reverse complement strand
TTCAAATATTTTGAGTATAAATACTCTATATACTCACTTCTCTGCGATGCAGTCGCACTCGCGGGAGCGCATTTTGTAGCTCGCTTAAAGCTTTGTTTCTGTCTGTATCACTTGTTACTTTTTAAAATGAGAATTGCTGGCTCGATAGACTTCTCCTTGACCGCCACCGCCAAGTAATTGCTCTACCGTGCAAGGGGTTTTAGAAGATTCTGTATGGACTGTCTGTCCAGATTTGAGTAGGTCACTCACCTTGTTCCTCCTTTTTAGGGTAACTTAAGCAAATGGAATGTTTTTGAAGATTATTCTTCTTTCTTATAGCTCAAGTAAATATAATTAATTCACTCCTATTACATTTTTTTACTAAAAATTTGGTTCTTCGGTTTGTGTTATGCAATGGACGGGGGTTATAATAAATGTAACCCTTATATAGAAAGACATTTGGCAATTTTTGTCAATTGTTCTCGATCTAGAACGAATTAATCAATTAAGTCTCTTGCCAGATAAGGATTTAGTCGATTTATGCCCCCCCTATCGAACCATACCAAGTAACGAAGAACCATTTCTTGGGTAATTATTGCCTAACCCACCCGCTCAATAGTCTTAATTTTTAATCCGATGGAGGGGGATTTTCTGCGCTTTGCGATCGAGTTTCTGGGGGAGTATCTTTTTCGATATTTTCTTCTGGGGGCAAATCTTCCTCGGTAACTTCAATAATCACCGTTTCGCTAACAGCAATAGTTTCGACTTCAACATTTGCGACAGGTTCAGTCGGGGGAATTTCTGGGGCATTTTCGGAGGGTTTGATCTCTTCCGTTGCCAAATCAAAATCATCAAAATCATCAAAATCATCGAAATCATCGAAAGTTTCCCCATCATCAATGATTTCTGCGGCTTTTTCCCCAATTTCTGTCACCGATTCTGTAATAGGTTCCCCGATAGCCGCGGCTTTTTCTATAACGGGGTCCACCGTTTCTTGAGCTTTTTCCGCAATTTCTGTCACTGATTCTGTAATAGTTTCCCCGATAGCCGCCGCTTTTTCTATAACGGTGTCCACCGTTTCTTTAACCGTTTCTTTAACTTTTGCTGCTGCTTTCTCAGGTTTAGCTTTAGTTTTAGGGGATTGGGGGGGAGTAACTTTCCCCAGACGATTGCCTAACCAACCGACAATAGTAAATAATTTAACCGGTTTGTCGGGATAAAAAAGTGCTTGTCTGAGTTTGAGAGTTTGCCAAGCGAAAGCAATAAATAAAATGGCTGCGGCAACTTGTCCCAGGAGGATAGCGCCTGTAATCCTTCCCGCGCACAACCAGAGAACAAGGGCATAGAATAATCCTACCGCACTCCAGAGAAAATCATCTTGACGGTGGCGATCGGGGGCGATAAAAGCGGTGGTGAGGAGGTACAGACTACTCAATCCCACAACGACCGCTAGGATATAGGGCAACATTTGCGATTCTCCTTTGACATTTCCTTTTTTATTGTGCGTTATTTGGGGTCGATCGAGTCTATTTTTTGATTAATTTTCAAAATTATCGAGTCAGATCGTCTTTAACTGTGTTGATGAATAGCCATAGTTAATATTAGGAAATTCTTGGTTTATCCTCTGCTGCTTGTGCTGATCAGATTAAACAAGCTTTCGGATCAAACGATTAAGTTTTGGTCTTTAACAAGCAAAGAGGAATTAGGAACCCTTGATCGACCCACAGACAACCTGTTATCTTTAGTAATTAGTGCCAATGGGAAATATTTAATTAGTGGTAGGGCTGACAAAACTGTAAAAATTTGGGAAAATGGGTAATAGTGACACCTCAAGATAAGTAAGTAGTTATAATTAAATTGAAGATAAATCCCCCCTTGATCCCCCCTTAATAAGGGGGGTGCCGATTCCCCCTTAGTCCCCCCTTGATCAGAGGGGTGTCTGACAACTTTTAACACCTACCTACTTAACTGCTATAATTAGAAACTCATGCCGACAATATTTTATTGGGGAGAAGATGAATTTGCTATCAACCAAGCGGTGAAAAATCTGCAAGCAAAACTTCTTGATCCCAATTGGATACAGTTTAATTATGATAAAATTAATGGTGATCGCAATGAGGCAATTATCGAGGCCCTCAATCAAGCGATGACTCCAGTTTTCGGCATGGGAAATCGTTTAGTTTGGTTAGCCGATACGGTTATTTGTCAACAATGTTCTGAGGATATTTTCAAGGAATTACAGCGCACTTTGCCCAATTTACCCGAAAATTCCTATCTGTTGTTAACCAGTGCCAAAAAACCAGACTCCCGCTTAAAATCGAGCAAGTTTATCCAAAATCAGGCGGAGGTTAAAGAATTTGAACTAATTCCGTCTTGGAAAGTCGAGGAAATTGCCCAAAGAGTTAGGGAAATTGCCAAAGAAATGGGAGTAAAATTAACCCCCGATGCGATCGAACTCTTAGCTGAATCAGTGGGAAATAACAGCCGCTTGCTCTGGATGGAGTTAGAAAAACTGCGTTTATTTAAAAATAATTCGGCGGTAACTATTGACAAAAAGGACATTTTAAGCTTAGTCAATGCCAGCAATCAAAGCAGCTTACAGTTAGCCGGTGCTATTTTAAAACGGGAGACAGGCAAGGCCCTAGAATTAGTCAATGAATTATTAAATCGCAACGAGAACCCCCTAGGTATTACTGCCACCCTAGTGGGTCAATTTCGCACTTGGGCAATAGTGAAATTAAAAATTGAAGAAGGAGAAAAAGACGACAAAAATATCGCCGCCGCCGCCGAAATTGCCAATCCCAAGCGACTGTATTTCATTCGCAAAGAGATACAATCCTTTTCTTCTAAACAACTTCTCGCCACCTTGCCCATACTTCTCGAATTAGAATATCGTCTCAAGCGGGGTGCAGAACCTTTGGCAACTTTGCAAACCAAAATTATTGAACTTTGTTGTTTATTGGTGACTTAAGTAGGTAGGTATTAAAAACTTTCAGATCCCCCCGCCTATCGGCACCCCCCTTATCAAGGGGGGCAGGGGGGATCGAACCTAAAATCTATTTTTGATTTAATTATAACCAGCTACTTAATACTCTTCCTTAGCTTTCAGAAATCCTCTAGAATAAGTAGGTAGGC
>NZ_JADBTB010000243.1:0-27512 GCF_020246405.1 Microcystis sp. M083S1 | reverse complement strand
TGTCCCGTCGGTTTATGGTATTCTTGCCGTTCTACGTCAATCAGAAACTGGCAATAATAACCGTCAGCACGTCTAACAACTCTTACCCGTCTAATCTGTTGCTCTGAATAATAAACTAAGGTCTTTTGACTACACCATAAACCAAATTCTCCTGCTTTAAAGCCATCAGTAAATCTGATTTTACGTCGATCATCAGATAGTTGGTAGCCTGTTAGTTTGTATTCAACAGAACGACTATGCTTTTTGAACCGAGGAAAAACCTTTTTCTCTGGTATCTTGGCATGACAATTCTGGTAAAACCGATTAATTGATTGCCAGGCTCTATCAGCAGCAGATTGACGTGCTTGTGAGTTTAATTTATTAACCCAAGGTGTCTCTTTATTGTTAGCTAGTACCGAGCAAAGTTTTTGGAGATCATTGCGGGTTGTACCCTTATGATCCATACAATAACGAACACAAGAGTTACGCACAAACTGAGAAGTTTTGATAGCTTCATCAAGCCGGTGATATTGCTCTAGTGTCCCGTTTTTTAGCCTTGCTTCTACGACTAGCATATAACAATTCTCGACCATTGGTTAAGTAGATTGTAACACAGTTTGTCCACAGATGGTGGAATTAAACCGATGCTCCGTTGCTAATATTCTGGTCGGATTTCATCCCCCGCAAAGGTGAGTATCTTATCGAAAAATGTAGCGGGGGTATTCATCCGATATTTTAGGTAACTTAGGGAATGGGGGATAAGGATTAGGGGAAGTGGGGAAGTGGGAAATTTCAACTAAAACCCTAAAACCCCTAAAACCCCAACACCTAACCCCCAACAGCTAACGGCTAAAAATAATCTTCTCGATGGCATCTAGGGCGGCTTCTAGGTCATCATTGACGATTTGATCGGGGAATTCCTCGCTGGCGGCTAATTCTTCTCGGGCGCGTTCCAGACGACGGGCGATCGCCGTTTCAGCATCTTTGCCCCGGCCGCGCAAACGACGTTCTAATTCCTCGAAACTGGGGGGTAGGATAAAGATTCTCCTCGCTTCGGGGAAGCTTTGACAGACCTGTCTGGCTCCCTCCAATTCGATTTCTAGAATGACGGTCTGGCCCGCCGCTAATTGAGCGGCGATCGCTAATTGGGGTGTCCCATAATAATTGCCCGCGTATTCGGCCGATTCTAGAAATTCTCCGGCTGCCATTTTCTCCTCGAAACTGGGACGGTCGAGAAAATAGTAGTCTTCCCCCTCAATTTCACCCGGTCGAGGTGGGCGCGTAGTAGCGGATACTGACAGGTAGAGGTTAGGGAAACGAGTTAGTAAATGCCGGACTAGCGTACCCTTGCCCACACCGCTAGGGCCAGTAATGACGATTAATTGACCGGGTTGCATGGGGTTAATAACTTAGTTGCTACTATTAACAGGGGCTTCCTTGTTGACCACGAAACGGTGAGCCACGGTTTCCGGTTGAATGGCCGACAGCACCACATGACTAGAATCGGTGATGATCACCGCACGAGTCCGTCTTCCGTATGTAGCATCGATTAAACAGCCTTTATCCCGAGCATCACTGATGATGCGTTTGATAGGAGCCGATTCTGGGCTAACGATGGCGATAACCCGATTAGCGGAAACAATATTACCGAAGCCGATGTTGATCAGTTGTATATCCATAAGTTAACAAAGGTGCAGTCCTTTGTACAAAAGAGTGTGGAGGTATGATTACAATGTTATCGAGAAAGATTTAGCCTTACAAGGCTAAAAATAACATTCTTAATCACATTTTAGTATTTTTTCAGGTTTTTTGCGATTTTAATTAAATTTGTTTACACGAGTCTCTATCTTAGGGAATAAAAAGGCAAAAGTCGGGAAAATTAGGGAATTTTGAAGGTTTGGGGCGTGGGGTGATGGGGTGTAGGGTGTGGGGTGTAGGGTGTGGGGTGTAGGGTGTGGGGTGTGGGGTGTGGGGTGTGGGGTGTAGGGTGATGGGGAGAACAAAGCTGCCTCCTGTCTCCTGACTGCTGATCACTGATCACTGTTAAGAATGTCCCCGGCAATGGCATGATAATTATGGTAACTAATAAGTATTCTCTATCCTTGGTGGGTGCGTTAGACTATGGGTTTTGCTGATCTATCGATCGCTGATATTGCGGCAGAGTACGATCTGGCCGATGAATCTGTGTTGTCACTTTGCGACCAATTAGGCATCTCCTATAAAGATCGGCAGACTAATCTCGCCCTAGAAGATGCTAAAGCAATTATCTCACTGATTTTATCCAAACGATCGGGAGTAACCGCCTCTAAAACGGAAACGTCCCCTTGACTTTATTCCCAACTGCGATCTTCTCGGTGTCCGTGATCACTTAGAATCGATCGACACCCTCCCAGAGGAGAAAATTTTTTAGTCACCTTAAAATTCCCTTTCTTGGAACAATTGCGAGTAGGAGAACAATGATCAAACGTTTGATTGTGGCAGCGATCGCTGTAGTTTTTTTTGTATTACAATTCAATCTTAACGGCGCTAGTGCCTTAGAACTCAATGAAAAAACCCTCACCATCACCCTCAATGATGCAGGGGAATCGGTGACTTTGACTTCTGAACAAGCGACGGAAGGACAGAAACTTTTTGTCGCCAATTGTACTAAGTGTCACCTGCAAGGTAAAACCAAAACTAATAATAACGTCAGTTTGGGTCTGGCCGATCTGGCAAAAGCGGAACCTCCCAGAGATAATCTGTTAGCATTGATTGATTATCTAGAACATCCCACCAGTTACGATGGTGAAGATGATCTAAGCGAATTTCATCCCAATGTTAGCCGTCCCGATATCTTCCCAGAATTACGCAATCTGACGGAAGATGATGTGTATAACGTCGCCGCTTATCTGTTGGTTGCTCCCCGTCTAGACGAGCGCTGGGGTGGCACAATTTACTTCTAAATTGCCCTCCATATATCCCTCGATCCCTCTAGATTTCTAGGGGGATTTTTGATTAGACAGCAAATAGTTGTAAAAATTCTTTGAGTTCATTTAATACCTCATGCTCAAAGTTCCAAATATGACGTTTGTTTTTCATAACATAATCAAATCCATTCATACTGCATTTCCTGCCAGCTTGTTTTTTGTCTTCTGTGGAACAGGTATCAAATCGTAAATAGTTACTAATCCAAAACTTATCAAAATCTTTGTCTTTAATCGATTTTTCTTGCTTGTTTAAACAATTTCTCCAGTCTTCTAAACAATCCGCATAGGTGGAATCTTGACTTTTAATCTTCTTGAGAACTGTTTCTAGTTCTCCTTGTCCTTCCACATTGGTAAAATAACAAGCAAATTCTGTGATTTGATCTTCTATTGTTGTCAATCTATAAAGCTGACTGGTTTTCCTAATATCTTCCGCTTCTGGATACACCTTTTTCAGACAATCGTTAAGCCAATTTAGTCGCTCTGTCTTAGTATCAGAATCTTGATCGATAATAATACCAACTTTAGGGATAGCTTTTTTACCAAGAGTCGCCTTAATTTCATCGAAAGTGCTGGTTAATTTAGCTTGATCTAAACCCTGTAAACATTTATAGTCATCTTCCTCAAAGCAAATCGGTTTATCTAACTGAATTTTGTTAATATTTAAGTATTTTACTAGGGCTTCGATAAAAATTTTATCATTCTTGCTCTCGACGATTAATAAGTTACTCACCTCTCACCTCATTGCCATGTTTTAAGGCGTACTCTAAAGTGCTTAATTGTCTTTTAATACCAATAATTTTATCAGTTCTGGGACTCCTTGCTAGTTCAAAATAGGCCCCCTGTTCTGGATAATATTCTAACCCCACATCGGCAAAAGCTTGGATCATCTCTAAACTATGGGTTGTGGCAAAAATTTGGCTATCTAGTTCGATAGCTAATCGGAATAAAGTTTTCCAAATATCTGGGTAAGCAGTATAGTGAAGACCATTTTCTATTTCATCGATAAAAATAATTTTTTGCGGATTAAGCAGCAGAGCAAAAATCATCTCTATTAGACGATTAATAGCTTCACCAAACAGAAATATGGGTAGGCGTTTTGTCTCTTTTCTTTTCAGATATAAATTTGGTTCACCCAGAAAAAAACTTTCTATTTTCTCAATAGAAGGATCGAGAATTTGTAGAGCTTTTAGCACTTCTTCTTCCTGTTCATTAAAAACTATTTTAGTATAGGACTCGCTCAATTCTTCCAAAGATTTACTGACAGATGCGGCAATGATTACTGGTTCCTCATCACCTGGATCAGGTAAAGCGAGTATTCCCTCAGAACTAGCAATTAAAAAATAGTTCAGTTGACCATCATTTGAGTCATTCTTGAGGTGAAAACTTGTGTGAATATTTAAGATAGAAATAACTGATTTATTTTTAGCGATAAAATCGTATAATTTTTGCAAGTCTTCAGAGATGCCTAAAACGCCATCTTTAAGAGAACCAGAAATCGATATTTTTACCAATTTATCTCCTCGTTTAGATTGGGAGCCTTTTAACTCAATAATATTTTTTCTATCAAGATTGAATAATAAATTATCCCAGGCATTTTTGGGAACAGCCTGAACAACTGCTAAAGATTGCCTACGAATGATTCCTCTGATGTAGGGATGAATAGTATTTGGATAGGGATAACTATACAAAAATATTGCCTCTAACAGGGCAGTTTTCCCTGAATTGTTTTTACCGCCAATTAAATTAACTCGCTCAAAACCTTCAATTTTGGTATGCTCAAAACATCTAAAATTACTAATTTCAATATCCTTAATCATGTTGACCTCTGGGCTGGATAAGCATAAACTTAGGGGTAGGAATGACCCTGGTAAGATGGGGATTTTTTTACTTAATTCTAGACGAGAATCGCCGCCAACTCTCAAATCGGTGACTATCCCCCACCGAAACTGCCACCCTAAGAGATAATAGAGACAGGGATTTATTTACATTTCTTCATCATGGCTAGAGACTTACGAGGATTTATTAAGCTTTTAGAAGATCGTGGCCAATTACGCCGCATTAGTGCATCGGTCTCTGCCGATTTAGAAATTGCCGAGATCGCTAATCGGATGCTACAGGTGGGGGGGCCGGCCCTACTGTTTGAAAACGTGCAAGGAGCAGAGTTTCCCGTCGCTATTAACCTGATGGGAACGGTAGAACGCATCTGTTGGGCGATGAACCTGAATAAACCCGAAGAATTGGAAGATTTAGGCAAAAAACTCGCCCTCTTGCAACAACCGAAACCGCCGAAAAAACTCTCCCAAGCGATCGATTTTGGTAAAGTGTTGTTTGATGTCCTGAAAGCCAAACCCAGCCGTAACTTTTTCCCTCCCTGTCAACAGGTGATTTTAGAAGGGGATGAAGTAGATTTAAAGAAAATTCCGATGATTCGCCCCTATTCTGGCGATGCAGGCCAGATTATCACCCTAGGGCTAGTAATTACCAAAGATTGCGAAACGGGAACCCCTAACGTCGGTGTCTATCGCTTACAGCTACAGTCTCACAATACCATGACCGTTCACTGGTTATCCGTGCGCGGTGGGGCGCGTCACCTGCGAAAAGCGGCGCAAATGGGCAAAAAATTAGAAATAGCCATCGCTTTGGGGGTTGATCCTCTAATTATCATGGCCGCCGCCACTCCTATCCCCGTAGATCTGTCAGAATGGCTGTTTGCGGGATTGTACGGCGGTTCTGGGGTACAGTTAGCCAAGTGTAAAACCCTCGATTTAGAAGTGCCGGCCGACTCAGAAATCGTCCTCGAAGGAACAATTACCCCCGGAGAGGTATTGCCAGATGGACCCTTTGGTGATCACATGGGTTACTATGGCGGTGTGGAAGATTCACCCCTGATTCATTTCCACTGCATGACCCACCGTCGCGACCCCATTTATTTAACCACTTTTAGCGGTCGTCCTCCCAAGGAAGAAGCGATGATGGCTATCGCTCTTAATCGTATTTATACACCGATTTTACGGCAACAGGTGTCGGAAATAAGAGATTTTTTCCTGCCCATGGAAGCTTTAAGCTATAAAGCGGCGATTATCTCCATTGATAAAGCTTATCCCGGACAAGCGCGGCGAGCGGCCTTAGCTTTTTGGAGTGCCTTACCCCAGTTCACCTATACTAAATTTGTCATCGTCGTCGATAAGGAGATTAATATTCGCGACCCCCGGCAAGTGGTTTGGGCAATTAGTTCTAAAGTGGATCCGGTTCGCGATGTGTTTATTCTCCCGGAAACCCCCTTTGATAGCCTCGATTTTGCCAGCGAAAAGGTCGGTTTGGGGGGAAGAATGGGAATTGATGCCACAACAAAAATGTATCCCGAAACGGACCACCAGTGGGGGGAACCTTTGGAGTCGGATCCGGCCATGGCGGTCAAGGTTTCCCAACGCTGGTCAGAATACGGTTTAATCGATATTAATTTACAAGAAGTAGATGCCAATAAATTTGGCTACGAAATGTACTGCCCACTCCCTCCTGGTGCTTGACATAAATCCCGCAATAATGTTAAAATGAGAAACTGGCTTAAGCCAAAGACAGCAGGTGCGAAACAGCTTAAATACCCTGCCGAGGTCAAAGCGAGAAAACAGCGGCCAAAAAGACTAAAGAGAGATTTTTTCTGTCTCGGTCGTGCCTGAACTGATTCTCTCCAATCAACCCCGGCGCTACAAGGGGTTATTTTTGCGCCTGTGGAACCGGTCCCCCGCATACAGGAGGTGAACAAGGGATGGGGAGAAGCAGAGAAAGCAAGGGATTAATTCTAGAAGAATTAAAAACCTCCCTTAGCGAAGCTCAATTAACGATGGTCATCGACTATCAAGGTTTAACCGTCGCCGAAATCAGCAATCTACGCCGCAAATTGCGCCCCACGGGAACGATTTGTAAAGTCACCAAAAATACTTTGATGGGATTGGCGATCGCTGAAGATAGTGGCTGGGAACCGATGAAAAGCCTTTTATCGGGAACATCCGCCTTTCTGCTCGTAAAAGAGGATATCGGTGGAGCTTTCAAGGCCTATCAAGAGTTCAAAAAAGAAAGCAAAAAAACCGAATTGCGCGGCGGTGTCCTCAAAGAAGGGACAAAAGGTCAACTGTTGACAGAAGAGCAGCTCAAAGCGATCGCTGATTTACCGTCGAAAGAACAGTTAATCGCTCAGGCCGCCGGAGCAATCAACGCCATTGCCGCCAAACTGGCCCGCAGCATCAACGAAGTTCCCGCATCTTTGGCCCGTGCCGTCGATGCCGTGGCCCGTCAAGAAGAAAAAGAAGCGGCTTAATACCGCGCCAATCAATCACTTAAAACAATTAGGAGTCTAACCCATGTCTGCTGTAGCTGAAATCTTAGAAAAACTCAAAACCCTGACCCTCTTAGAGGCTGCGGAATTAGTCAAAGGTATCGAAGAAACCTTCGGAGTTAGTGCCGCCGCTCCAACTGGTGGCATAATTATGGCGGCCCCTGGGGCTGCTCCCGCGGCTGCTGCTGAAGCTGTGGAAGAACAAACCGAATTTAACGTCGTTCTCGAAGAAGTTCCCGCCGACAAGAAAATTGCTATCCTCAAGGTAGTGCGCGAATTGACCGGTTTAGGACTCAAAGAAGCGAAAGACCTAGTAGAAGCCGCTCCCAAAGCGGTTCAAGAAGGCATTAACAAAGACGAAGCCGCCGCCACCAAGAAAAAACTGGAAGACGCTGGGGCAAAAGTTAGCGTTAAATAGCTCGCCACTGATTCTGGGGATGTAGATTACATCCCCAGGCAAGCTGAAAAGCTCATTTCCTGATACTATAGGATTGTTATAGCAGTCTTGTAGGATGTCCAACCATGGAAAGCGTCGCTTACATTTTGGTTTTAACTATGGCTTTGTCGGTAATTTTCTTCGCCATTGCCTTCCGGGAACCTCCCCGGATTCAAAAGTAAATTTCTTAACTCCGTTTAATAATTTTCTTTCCCGAGCCGCCCGCTTGCCAAAAGCAGGTTAGCGGCTCTGGTTTTCCTATTTAAAGGCTTAAATTAAAGGTTCCCCTCACCGAGCGCCTCCTATGCAATGCCCTAATTGTCAGCATACCGATAGTCGCGTTTTAGAGTCCCGTTCCTCCGAAAACGGTCAGAGCATTCGTCGTCGTCGTGAATGCTTACAATGTAAACATCGCTTCACCACCTACGAGCGCATCGAATTCGTGCCGATCACGGTGATTAAAAAAGATGGTAAACGGGAATCTTTTGATCGCTGCAAACTGCTGCGCGGTATCGTCCGGGCCTGTGAAAAAACTGGCATTCCCCACCTAAGATTAGAGGCGATCGTCAATGATATCGAATCCCGTCTGCAGCAAGACTCAAAACGGGAGGTAACAAGTCAGGAGATCGGTCAATTAGTCCTAGAATACCTCCGGCAAGAATCGGAAGTGGCCTATGTGCGCTTTGCTTCGGTTTACGGCAATTTTCAGGGAATTAGAGACTTTATCGCCGCTTTAGCGCTGCTGCAATCCTCCGAAATTGAACGCGCTCATCCTTCTTGGTCTGAAGCGGAAGAGGCCAGCGTGATCACCTCGTCTTAAATAGTTCCCGATTCAGTTATAATTAGGATCCCTTGTGCTATTTAAAGCCCAAGCTCCGGTTAGATTCTTACAAAGTCATTCTTGAGGCAGATTGCCTCCAAGAATGCAGGATGCGGCAGTTCATCCCCTAGGCCCTGCCTAGTAACTAAATTAGGAGGCATCTCCTGTATTTAGAAACTGTACATCACATAGGAGGAAAAACCTACGGAAATTCCGAGGCCCAAACAACGTACATGACCACCCAAAAAACCGCAAACAAAAACATAGGCTTTACCCATGAAGATTTTGCCGCCCTTCTAGACAAATACGATTATCATTTCAGTCCGGGAGATGTTGTCGCCGGGACTGTTTTCAGCATGGAACCCCGGGGAGCGCTCATCGATATCGGTGCTAAAACCGCCGCTTTTATCCCCGTACAGGAGATGTCGATCAACCGCGTCGATAATCCCGAAGAGGTTTTACAGCCCAACGAAACTCGGGAATTTTTCATTCTTACCGATGAGAATGAAGATGGACAGCTAACTCTGTCGATCCGTCGCATTGAATATATGCGCGCTTGGGAACGGGTGCGTCAATTGCAAAAAGAAGATGCTACCGTGCGCTCCAATGTTTTCGCCACTAACCGTGGTGGGGCATTAGTCAGGATTGAAGGTCTCCGCGGCTTTATCCCCGGTTCTCACATTAGCACCAGAGAGGCGAAAGAGGATTTAGTCGGTCAGGAATTGCCCTTAAAGTTTTTAGAAGTGGATGAGGATCGCAACCGTCTGGTTTTAAGTCATCGTCGCGCTTTAGTGGAACGCAAGATGAACGGTTTAGCCGTGGGACAGGTGGTAATCGGTTCTGTGCGCGGAATCAAGCCCTACGGTGCTTTCATCGATATTGGTGGAGTCAGTGGTTTACTGCATATTTCCGAAATCTCTCACGATCACATTGACACCCCCCACACGGTTTTCAATGTCAATGATGAGTTGAAAGTGATGATTATCGATCTCGATGCCGAAAGAGGTCGCATTTCCCTCTCGACTAAACAATTAGAACCAGAACCGGGAGATATGCTAAAAAATCGCCCGTTAGTGTTTGAAAAAGCCGAAGAAATGGCGATTAAATACCGAGAAAAACGTCTAGCGGAAGCGGAAGGCCGGACCGTCTCGGAAGTAGTGGAAGAAATCGAAGTTCCCCCCGCCTTGGAGGAGGAAGATTTAGTTCTCGCCGCCACCGAGGAGTAGGTCAGCTATCAGTTATCAGTTATCAGTTATCAGATGTGAGTTTTTAGTGGACAGTCTTAAGTAGGGTCTGCGGCAATCCCCCGTGAAACAGGAAGCTCTCAACGACCTTGAGAGTAGTTCACTTTCAATCTTTAAAACCGACACGGCTGGCAACTCCTGTAATTCCGGTCATCTCCTCACTACTGTTGGCATCGAGGAAACGATCCAAGTCATCAAAAGTGGTTCCGTAGGCAATAGTGCTATCGTGGTATCCTTTCAGACTGACGGTATGTTGAGTAAAAACTTGCTGGAGATGGGGTAAACCGATGAGATAACTGTAGGTAGTGGCTCCGATGGCTAAATCCTTGCCCATTTCTTTGGTAGCCGACTCTAAACGAAAAGCGGCGTTGACTGTATCCCCGATCGCCGTATAATCTGGATGTTCACCGCTGCCAGTATTGCCGACCATAGCATAACCAGTATTCACCCCCGCACCGATGCGTAATTTAAAAGGTAAGGGATATTGTTCGCTTAAGGTGCGAGTCATGTTATTTAGTTGTATAATTGCTTGGAAAATTTGCAGGATATCGTCTTGATCGACTTCCTGTTGGCCGTGAAACCAGATGGCCATGATCGCATCACCAATATATTTATCTACCCAACTGCCGGAACTGCGGATAATATTCCCGGCATGGCGAAACCAATTGCCAATCAGAGAAGAAAGCACTTTTTCGTCTAATTGCCTGGTTAAAGCCGTAAAATTACGCATATCTACCACCATCACCGATGTTAAGCATCGTTCATGGACGGCGGAGGTGAGGGTATCCCATTCTAAATGGCGCGGTTGCTTGCCCACATTGGTGGGAGCAGGACGATAGAACTGCACCTCGGTTTTGCCAAAGGTGATCTGCTCTTTGCTATGGATAGTCACCGGAATGGCTACCCTTCTGCCATTGACAAAAGTTCCATTGCGACTACCGAGATCGATCAGATAAAAATCCCCTGTTTCCGTGGATTGTAAAATAGCGTGATTACGAGAGATACAGTGATCTTTAATCACGATATCGTTATCTTTGCTCCGTCCGATTGTCCAGTAAGCTCTCCCCACGAGAGGGAAAAAACGCTGGCCCTTCTCGGTATGGAGTAGTAAATAGGGGTTTTGTCCTAGTAGTATATCCACGGGTGCATAAGCGGCAATAGATAGACTGCGTTAATTATATAGCCTATTGTCTTAGGCCAGAGAGGCGGTAATCCAAAATAAACCATCGACTAAAATTGTACTCAATACAGCCCCGCTAAATGCCCACCAATGACATACCCTTTTTTGCAAAGGATAAATACCGATCGCTAAGAGCAGGTTGAGCAGCACAATCGCCCAACTGATGCCCCAGGGGGTCTCAATTTGGGCTAAGGCGTTATGAAATATCGGCGATACTAGGTTGGGATCTAGTTCCACGGTCATTAATTGTCGCCAGTAGGGAATTAGTCCCGTTAGATAGAAATATACATCGGTGATGGCCGTTCCTAACAAAGAACCCAGATAGAAAAGATTGCCCACTTTGCCACGACCTTTGTATAGTCCCCAGAGAACAAAGGGCAGCCCGATCGCTTCCATGGGAATATGGATCAAAGGTTCCCAACGCCACCAACCCCAGTAGAGAGAACCTGCTAACCAACTCCAACTAAAGCCCAAAAGTAAATCCCCCCAAAGACTGATTTTTTCTTGTTTGAGCAGCCAAACCCCTAACCCCACCCAGAAAAAGGTTAAACCTAGGCTAACTTCGGGATAGTAGCGCACTAGGGGCGCTTGTATGAATACGGGGACTGATACCAGAAATGCTGCTGTCCAAAAGACGGATTGACATTTTTCCCAGTTAGGGACTAGGGGTTTCAGGCGATCGGGATTGCTGGAAACTAGGGTAGAGTTGAGCAAAGGATTTCAGAATTGTTACGAAACTTTACTTACATTAATATACATCATTCTCTGTCCACTATATCCCCTCTAGAAGATTTTAATCAGTTAAAAAGGAAAATTGAGGGAGAATAACTGAGCGCTATCCTGTTAGAATCGAAACGACAGCAGCGATCTAGGAGTGAAACAAATATGCCGGCGGGCTATGAAGAAAATCCCAGAATGCCCCTAGATAAAGTTATTTTTGTTATTGCTTGCATCTATCTAGGTTGGGTGGTGGCATGGCTCATCAGTCAGAAAAATGCCCCTATCTCTCAAAATAGCACGACTTCCCAAGAAGATAAAAAATTTATTGCCTATCTGCAATCATCCCTTGCTATTATCGATCGCCAAAGTCAAACTTCATCCCCCGATCCCAATCCTGCTGCCAAAAATAACCCTTCTCCAGTAGTGCCAGTTCCACAAGCACCACCCGCTAATTTACCGGTTAATAACACTCCCCAGATCATAGAAAGAATTTACGTTCCTGTTTATCCCCAAACCCCTGAAACTACTGCCAAACTTGTCCCAGTTACACCCTCAAATACCGACATTTCTGCACCACCATTACCAGCTGCTCCCCAAGGGAATCGACCAGTAGCATCGGTTATTCCTACCAATAATCAGGTGAAAAATACTCTAGTGGGAGTGATGGATTTAGGCGATCGATCTACAGCTTTATTTGATAATAAGGGCATAACCACTCGTATTTCTCCGGGGGAATTTATCAATGGTTGGACTTTAGTGGAAGTTGGTAATCAACAGGTTATTTTGTCTCGCAATGGCCAAACAAAAGTCTTAGAAGTGGGACAATCTTTTTAGGTTAAACGACGGATAAATTCCAGGGGTAAACCGTCTGTATCGGCAATAAAGGTGACTTCATAGACATGATCGCCGATCATCTGTTGTTGGGGTGGCAAAAGAATATTTAAAGGTTGATATAAATCGGCTTCCTCTTGATGGGCTTGCTGAAGGTTATTTGTTAATTTTTCTAACCATTCTGGTAAATTGCTGACATTTTCTGTTAGGTCAAAAGACAAGTGATAATAACCGACATAATGCTGATCACCAAAGGCATCGGGAGCGGGTTTCGGTTGAGGAATTTGGATTAATTCGATGCGTCCGTTTAACCCCGTTAGCCAACAGGCCAAAGTATAACCAGTAGTGAATCTTTCCTCTAGGGTAAAACCGAGAAGTTGATAAAAAGCGATCGCCCGATGGATATTAGCGGTACGAATAGAAACATGGTGCATTTTCAGGAGAAAGAATTATGAATTATGAATTATGAATTATGAAGTGGGAAGTGGGGAGATGGGGAAGTGGGGAGATGGGGATAATAAATAAAAGCAATCTTCTATCTCCTATCTCCTGACGACTGGCTCCTAATGGCTAATGATTAATCAAAAAGACGAAAATAGGGATAACGTTTGGGAACCCCCGGTTCTTTTTCCAGATCAAAATTAATTACATCCCAACAGGGTTCATCGGGGGCATCGGGACTAAATTCTACCGGTAAACCGTAGAGACGGGGAATAGTGGCTTCACCCAGTTCATTACCGCGCCAAGTGGTGTTACGTTCTAGGTAGGAACTAACTAAATCGCGATAACGGTTGGCAATAATTACTTTAGTCGCTTTAAATCCTTGAGTATAGAGGCGATCAAGTGCTTCGTGAATCTCAAAACGAATACCATCCGGGTGGGTGTGTTGACGATACCACTCACCATTCCAGAGTCGCCAATGCCGTCCTGACTGCAAGTGAACCAACTCACCCGTTTTGGGATCGGCTTCAAAAGCCCCATGGCGCGGACACAAATAGGTATCCGTCAAAGTGAGGGCGGGGATTAGCTGCCGACAGTGAGGACAATGGATATCGGGGCCAAAAACAGGGTATTGTAAACTTGCATTGATCATGGAAGAACCTAAACTAAAAATTGCTATCTTTGTACCAATAAGCCTATCCATATTATACCCAACCAAATTGGACGGGTATTCTCTTTCGACTTTAGTGCAGATCCTTTCATGTCTTTAGATAACTTAAGATCAACTTCTAATTTCTGGCCCCTTGTCGATGTCAGTCAAGCGGCTTTTATCGCCCCTAATGCCACGGTAATGGGCGATATTTCCCTAGCTGTGGGGGTGAGTGTTTGGTATGGGGCGGTATTGCGTGCCGACGTGGAACGCATCGAAATTGGGTCCTATACTAATATCCAAGATGGGGCGATCCTACACGGAGATCCGGGCAAAATTACTATCCTTGAAGATTACGTTACCATCGGGCATCGGGCGGTAATTCACGCAGCCCATATTGAACGCGGTTGTTTAATCGGCATTGGGGCAGTGATTCTCGATGGTGTGCGCGTCGGGGCGGGTAGTATTGTCGGGGCGGGTAGTATCGTGACAAAAGATATACCACCGCGATCTTTAGTGGTGGGCATTCCCGCTAAACGTGTCCGGGAAGTCTCGCCACAGGAGGCTCAAGAGTTGATCGAACACGCCGAGCGCTATGCTAAACTTGCCCTCGTTCATGCGGGAAAAGCTACTGATACCGGATTCCCAAAACGGGCGGATTAGGGTATAAATATAAAATGAGAATCAAGTAACAATCTTTTAAGCACTGACCGAGGAGAAGGAAATCTATGGACTGGAGAGTGTTAATCGTTTTAACCCCTTTGCTTATTGCTGGTGGCTGGGCTGTCTTCAATATCGGCGCTGCCGCTCTTAGACAAGCTCAACAGTTTCTCAGCAAACAAAGTTAATAATAGTTTATAGTTCTTAGTAAAACCGACCGCCTAGGCGATCGGTTTTTAATTTTTCCTGTTTGAATTATGAATTATGAATTATGAATTATGAATTGGGGTATGGGGAGAACAAATAAAAATAATCTCCTGTCTCCTGACTCCTGACTCCTGACTCCTGACTCCTAACCCCACCAATACACTTTTTCAGCAAACCCTACCTAACCATGAAATCTAATTGTCAAAATCTCATTCAAGAACTTGCCCATCTGGAAATTATCACCGATCCGGGGCAAGTGGCGAAACTTTCCTTAGATTATTATCATTTTAGTCCCATTTTAGAAGCACAACTGCAAGATAAACGGGCTGATTTAGTCATTCGTCCCCAGAATAGCCAAGAGGTTATTGACATCGCTAAAACCTGCGTTAAATACCAAATTCCTTTAACAGTTAGAGGTGCGGGTACAGGTAATTATGGTCAATGTGTTCCCTTGCAGGGCGGAGTAATTTTAGACACAACCAAACTAACAAAAATTATCTCGATCGAACCGGGTACAGCACGGGTAGAAGCGGGGGTAAAAATGGCATTTTTTGATAAACAAGCTCGCGCAATTGGTTGGGAATTAAGAATGGCTCCCTCTACCTATCGGACGGCGACAATTGGCGGTTTTATCGGGGGTGGCAGTGTAGGCATGGGTTCGATTAATTATGGACAATTAAAGGATAGAGGCAATCTGCAAGCAGTGCAATTAGTCACCCTAGAAGCGGAACCAAAAATTATCGAACTACGGGGGGATGAGGTAGAAAAAGTCAATCATGCCTACGGAACAAATGGCATTATTACCGAGTTAGAAATAGCCCTCGCTCCCTGTTATCCTTGGGCAGAATTTATCGTTACTTTTGCCGATTTTATCACCGCCGCTAAATTCGGTCAAGCTCTCAGTGATAGTGATGGCATTGTCAAGAAAATGGTTAGTGTTCACTCCTGGCCAATTCCCGCTTATTTTACTGCTCTTAAGGATTATTTACCCACAGGAAAAGCGGCAGTTTTGTTAATAGTATCGGACAGCGATCGAGTCGCATTAGAATCTTTAATTAAAGAATATAATGGTGAACTTACCTACTATAAAACGCCAGAAGAAACTCAAAAAGGCAACAGTATCTTAGAATTTACTTGGAATCATACCACTCTCCATGCGCGTAGTTGTAACCCCAAAATAACTTATCTACAGGCTTTTTATTTTAATCTAGCCACGGTAGAGAAACTCTATAATTATTTTGGGGAGGAAATAATGATGCACCTAGAATTTTTGAAATTTCAAGGTAAAGTTATTCCCGCCGGTCTTCCCTTGCTAGAATTTACCACAGAAACTCAATTAAATGAGATTATTGCTATCTATGAACAACAGGGGGCAGCTATTGCCAATCCTCACACTTATATCATGGAAGATGGCGGCAGCAGACAGATTAATCCGCTACAACTAGAATTTAAACAACTCGTCGATCCCTACGGATTGAACAATCCGGGTAAAATGCGAGCATGGGTTGAAGCAAGGGAGTAGGGGTTCGATTCAGGCTAAATTAAACAAGATAGTTCACCGCGGCTCTCTTGGATTTGGTGGGTAAAATGTATTCTAAGATATAATCCTCCTAGAGAGGGGGTGGAACGAACCACAAAGACACAAAGGACACAAAGATCAATCAATCATATTGTAAGTTAAACTTATCACACACAACCTAGAAGAGCCTCACCGCTACTATCGAATTACTAACCGCTAAAAAGGGAGTGGGGAAAACAAAACTCCCCGCTGCCCCCTGCCTATTCCCAGACTTGCCCCGATCCGATACAATTAAACGGTTGTCTTGGAATAATTAATAGTGATCGAGCGTTATACTCTCCCTGCGATGGGGAATTTGTGGACGGATAGATATAAATATCAAACATGGCTAGAGGTAGAGATAGCCGTCTGTGAAGCGCAGGCAGAATTAGGCTATATTCCCGGGGATGCAGTGGAAGAAATTAAGGCAAAAGCTAATTTTGATCCCGATCGCATTTTAGAAATAGAAGCAGAAGTGCGCCACGATGTCATCGCCTTTTTAACAAATGTTAACGAATATGTGGGCGAGCCGGGGCGTTATATTCATTTGGGTTTAACCAGTTCTGATGTACTAGATACCGCCCTGTCCTTACAATTAGTCGCCAGTTTAAACCTGATTTTAGAACAATTAGAAGATTTCATTCAAGCCCTGCGCTATCGCGCCCAAGAACACCGTTATACAGTCATGGTGGGACGTTCCCACGGCATTCACGCCGAACCGATCACCTTTGGCTTTAAACTAGCGGGATGGTTAGCGGAAGTGCTGCGAGGACGCGATCGTTTAATTCGCTTGCGCCAAGACATCGCCATCGGTAAAATATCTGGTGCAGTGGGAACCTATGCCAATATTGACCCGAAAATTGAGGCGTTAACCTGTCAGAAGTTAGGATTAGAACCGGATACCGCTTCCACTCAAGTGATCTCCCGCGATCGACACGCCGATTATGTGCAACAATTAGCCTTATTAGCGGCTTCGATCGAACGTTTTGCCGTGGAGATTCGCAACCTGCAAAGAACCGATGTCCTAGAAGTGGAAGAATACTTTTCCAAAGGACAAAAAGGCTCCTCCGCTATGCCCCATAAACGTAATCCCATCCGTTCAGAACGCTTAACGGGAATGGCGAGAATTATCCGTAGTCATAGCGTTTCCGCTTTAGAAAATATCGCCCTCTGGCACGAAAGAGATATTTCCCATAGTTCCGTAGAACGGGTGATGCTGCCAGATGTTTGCATTTTGACCCACTTTATGCTCAAGGAAATCACCGATTTAGTCAAAAATCTGCTGGTGTATCCCGAAAACATGAAGCGAAATATGAATGTTTACGGTGGCGTGATTTTCAGTCAAAGAGTTCTTTTAACTTTGGTGAGTAAGGGAATTAGCCGGGAATCTGCCTATAAAATCGTCCAAGAAAACGCCCATCGCGCTTGGAACACCGATAACGGCAATTTTAAAGCTTTTATCAGCCAAGATGAGCGAGTTACCGCTATTTTATCCCCCGACGAGATCGAAAGTTGCTTTGATCCCCAGCAGCACCTAAATCATCTTAATAGCATCTACCAAAGGTTAGATATTTAAGGAGCTTTCAGTGATCAGCTAACCACTAGCTTGTTGCTTTAGAAAGGTAATGACAGCGTTTTGGATTGTCGGTTGGCGATCAATTTTTTCTCAGAAAGCGATCGCTATTCGTTTCTCGATCAAGGTCGCGTTTGAAGATAAAACTAAAGAATCGGCGCAAGCGAGTACGAATCGGGTAAAATAAGGGTCTGTATTCGGAGTGTTCGTTTTTACGATGAAAATCAAACTCTGGAATTTAGGTAGTATTAAAGAGGCAGAAGTGGATCTTCGGCCTCTAACCGTTATTATTGGCCCGAATAATTCTAATAAAACTTATATCGCCTACTCGATTTATGGGTTATATCAGCTTGTCAGCCTTAATTTTTATGATGAAATTTTAGAAAAAATAGAATTTACAACTCAAGCCGATCATTGGTCTTTAAAAATAGACCGACGTTTTTATGATGTTATATCTGAAGTTATTCAAAGTTACGCATCTAGATTTAGCGGGATAAAACTACAATCTTTTTTCCAAGATTCTAGCGGTAAAATTTTTGAAAAAACAAAATTCAGTATCGAAATCAAAATTTCTGAAGATGATATTAAAAGAGCTATAGAAGAAGTTTTAGCGGATACAATACTTGGAATCGAGAAAATCGAGCGAAGTGATAACAATAGTGAGATTTTATTTTATTGGGAAAAACGCAACGAAGAACATACTGATTTTCTTAGCAGGATAGTTATTGGTACTTTTATTAGTACCGTCGGAAAATTTTCTGACATACTTCCTTTACCCGCCGAAAGAAACGCTTTTATAAATACCTATAAAATGCTGGCCAATAGAAGATATAAGCTACTTAAAGAGAATCAGAGAGAGCTATTGATACAAGGACGTATTAATCGAGAGCCATTGATACAAGGACTTATTAATCGAGATAAGCAGTTAGAGTTACTAAAAGAACAGGGAGATATTCGCTATCCTCAACCAGTAGAGGATTTTTTAGATTTTTTAACTGACATAGAACTAGAAAATAAGCCCGATCCCATTGCCAAAAATAAAAATGATTTTCAAAAATTAGCCGATCAAATTGAAAAGTATATTCAAAATAACAATAAAACAATCTTTAAAAAGACTAAATTCGGAGGCAGAGAAATTAAAGTTTCGGTAAAAAGAAGTTTAGAGATCGATCTTTATAATGCTTCCTCGTCTATTAAACAATTAGCCCCGCTTTTACTCTATTTACGCTATCGAGCAAAATCCGGGGATTTTCTGGTGATCGATGAGCCTGAAATGAACTTACATCCAGAATCTCAGGTAAAATTGTTAGAATCTTTAGCGATTTTAGTAAATTTAGGAGTTAGAATTTTATTGACGACTCATAGCCCCTATTTGATGGCTCATCTTAACAATATCGTTAATGGTAATCACCAAAATCCAGAACTTTTAGCCGAACAAGCTAAATTGCTTTATCTGCAAGATAGCCGAGCTTTTCTTAAAATGGAACAGGTTAGTGCCTATGAAATAAAAAATAATAAATTACTTTCTTTACACGACCCTGAATACGGTATTCGTTGGGATACTCTCAGCGATGTATCAGTTGATATTCAACAAAAGTTTTTTGCAATTTATGAAGCAGGACAACAAAACCAAGAAACCGAAGAAGAATGTTCCTCAGAAGAAGAATAAACTCGATTGGCAGAAATTTAACTTTTTAGAAAATTTGCTTATTTTCTGTACCGTACCCGATCGGATCGCTCCACCCGAAAGCGGTGTCAGCTTTCGGATTACCAAGCCAGAAAAAGATTCCGTTTGTATTTTATTTAAAACTGATCGTCAGAAGGATCCTCTCGTTAGAAATCAAAAGCAGAAAAGACCTGATTATTTATCTCTTTTTATTCAGAATGACTTACTTCTGCTGACAATTATCGAGATGAAGGGAACTAATAAAAATTCCACGAGTACAGGTATCGAACAAATTACAACTTTTAGAGATATTTTAAAACAAGAAATTGCCGATCATGTCACCAGTAAACTTAAATATGAATTACAAGCTATCCTATTAACTCCCTATAATGCCGATATTCCTGAAAAGGAGATCTACAAGGAAGCGGAGAAAGGATTTATTATTTTACCTATCCAGTATAATTTGAAAGCGGAGCTTTATCCTTATGTTTCCAAGACTCACAGTAAAGCGGATTTAAGCAAAATAGGCAAAATAAAGCATAGTCACGACGAGCAACATAAAGAATCCGATTGTTTGTTAATCGAAAACTTGTTGGCTAGACAAGCATCGGACAAACGTGAACAGGATAACTATTATTTATGTAAATTCACTCCCACCAAAGATAGACAAGGCATCTATATAGATTATCAGGTGTCGAGCGATCGAGACTTGATCACCCTATTAACCGATCCGCAGGGAAAGAAAGTTCAATTGGCTTACTGTAGTGATGATTCTCAAAGTTCAATCGATCAAATTCAGGAAGAGATTAAAAATTTAAACATATATGGAATGGTAGAGATGGTAAGTCGCCTAATCAATAGTTAGTATAAAAAATAGGTGTAGAGAAATCGGCGTTGCTGATTTGAGATATGAATCTTCTTTTCTGGTATTTTTAAAACCTAGAGCCAAACTAACTTTTGCACGGGAACCTGCACAGTTGCCATTCATGCCTTGATTCAGCAATGCCGAAAATTAACCATCTCTGCCATTACTTTAGAAAAATGGTATTAGCAAGGTCTTATTCACGTTTGATCAGGATTATCCTCTATATTGTTGACTTTCGTTAATTGTGGAAAAATATCTCGTACTGCCTTTTCAAATTTTTTGTAGGAAGACAAGGATTCTAATTTCGACAATTCGATTTTTGTACCAAGCGGTGAATATAAATCGTCAATTTTTAGTTTATTTCGATCCCGTTTAGTCATACCTTCTCTGGCTTTATTGATGGCATTTTTAATTGTTTCTTTCGGATTGCTAAAAGATTCGGGTTCTTTATCGATTGCCAACTCACTATCACTTTTATTTGTACACAATTCTTTTTTTAGTAATTCTTTGTCTGCTAATATCCAGGCTTCAGTCATTTGTATTGGAACGATAGCAACTAAATTTTTGCATAAGTCTCGCTCGTCTGATTTAATAGCATTAAAAGCCGGATCAATTCTTTCCTTAAATGCGTTTTCATCTGTTTTATCATCTGCGTCTGCATGGAAGCACAAAACCATTGCTCCCTTCTCCACCGCTTGAATTGCGTATTGTTTAGCTTTTTCTCGGATATTTTCGCCAGAGATTTGTGGAAGACAAATTGGGTCAAAAATTTCTATTTCTTGTTGACCGTCAAAAGCAACTCTCTCGAAAGTGCGCTGAATAATATTCGGTAAAAATCTATGATCGGAACTGCCTTCTGTAGCTAAGGCAATAATTATTTGTTTGGGTTTTTTGGCCATCTTAATTGATTTACATTAATTGGTTTTGTTGATTTTTAATATTTTTAATCGCACTTTCAGCATCAGCAGTTTTTAGATATTCGACAACTTCCGAGAGAGTTAGCTTGGCCTCATTTTCGGAGAAAAATAAGGTTAATTGCTTTTTATTCTCTTTGATAACAGGGTGAAAATTACTGCTTTTCATCTTAATTCGCTTCCCTTCAATAGTGGATATTATAGTGGTAAGTTGAGAAAGCCAAATGCTGACATTTTCATCATCTTGCCAATTAATTAATTGACTCACCAGAACTGGAGAATGAGTGTTCACTATTACTTGGCGTAAAGGCATTTCAGTATCTTCAAAATCGACAGTTAGCTCTTTTAATAATCTTGCCATTGCTTCAATACGAAAAGGATGAATGCCATTTTCTGGCTCTTCAAAACACAGTAATCCTGTGTGTTGTCGGTCGTATTGCAGGACACATAATGTTAATAAACGTAGGGTTCCTTCGGAAAGCACTCTCGAAGAAAACTCCCGACCATCATCGCCTTTTACCTTGATAATAAATTGTCGATTTGCTTTGTCATCATAAACATTAACTTCTGTAAGATTCGGTAGCAGATTATTGAGATCACGGGAAATTGCTGTGAGGGTATATTCATCATCTTGTTTAATGCGAAATAAAGCAGCGGCTAAATTCTTTCCGCTTGCTGTTATTGTATCTCTGATGCCCATATCTTGACGCGTAGGTTCTCGCAGATCTTCGGGATTAAGCTGCATAAACTTCCAACTCAGCATTTCTTGTTTGGCGGCTAATATATGTTTAAAATCTATGGTATTAATGCTGCTTAAAACAGTTTGTGATGCGTTTTTTGCGGGAAATACTTTTTTATTCCCTTGTTGACCGTCTTGAGGTACAACAATGGTAGCAATACCATTAATATCTTCAGTCTTAATATAAGGAATCGCTCTCCTACCCGTTACTACTTTTGGTCGCCAAGTTTCCAATACTGTCTTAGGAATATAATTTTTTACCCAATTATCTTCATTGTGCTTTAAATTTTCTAAACATTCATCAACAATATACAAGTTTTCAAATCCACTTATATTAGACTCTCGTTTAATTTTTAATTGATAGCGCAACCTTGTATATTTAAGATCGACTTCCCCACCCCAATTATCTTTTACCTTGCGATTGACTAACATTTCAACTATAAATTCCATTTCCGTGGCGTAGTCGTCCTCATCATATTGGGTAAAAAGTTCGCTAGGATGTCCTCTTTGCTCGCTAAAAGCCGTCTTCAGATCCACTTCTGCCAACCGCGTCAACAATTGCAAAGCATCAAATAAATTACTCTTACCAGAAGCATTAACCCCAGCAACTACAGTAAGCGGCGTAAATTCCATTTCAAAATTATGAAAGGATTTAAAGCCATGAATTTTAATATAAGTAATCATAGTTTTAGGCGATAGGTAATATTAAAACATCAGCGCGACATTTAACCATACTGGACAATCTTTTTAACTTTCGCCTGATACCGTCCTACTATAATCTAGACATTGGCTTTCAGGGGTAGTGCGATTACGCCGATTTTGTCGGGTGCGTTACCTGCCGCAAGGAGGGAGAACGCACCTTACCGATCGATTCCTGAGAGTATAGGGTCTTAGTCTGACAAAACCCATAGACAACAGCTTATCTGGCTGACGGCCGACGGCTGACGACCGGCGGCTAAAAATTAACATTGCAAGAAAACTTAACAATTGGCCAAGAAACTCGATCGAGTAGGTAGAATAGCAAGTAAACCATTTTGTAAACTCCAACCGATTAACTAACTAGAATAGAGATAACCCAGAACGCCTGTGATAGATAAAAGACGCACTACTCGCGATCTCCCCCAAATTAACGAAAGAATCCGCTTTCCCGAAATCCGCGTTATCGATAGCGACGGCTCTCAACTGGGAATTATTACTCCTGCCGACGCTTTGCGCGTGGCCGAAGAAAAGGAACTTGATCTCGTCCTCGTCAGTGAAACGGCAAGTCCTCCCGTTTGCCGGATTATGGACTATGGTAAGTACAAGTTTGAACAGGAGAAAAAGGCCCGCGAAGCCAAGAAAAAACAGCATACAGCCGATATAAAAGAAGTTAAAATGCGCTATAAAATCGATGAGCATGACTACAACGTGCGAGTCAACCAAGCGCAACGTTTTTTAAAAGCGGGAGATAAGGTAAAAGCGACGATTACCTTCCGAGGTCGGGAAATTCAACACTCTAACCTAGCGGAAGAATTACTGGCTCGCATGGCCAAGGATTTAGAGGATGTGGCTGAGGTACAGCAAGCACCAAAAAAAGAAGGTCGTAACATGATGATGATGTTATCGCCGAAAAAATAACTAACTAATCCGGAAAAAGGGGCTAAGTCCCCTTTTTTGTTCTTCGGAAATCCCGAAAGGAAACCAATAATCTAAAACAAATGTATTATCCGAGAATTAAGTCTCTGGATTGCAATCACAGGCACTCACAGGGGTTAACCTAGGAGCAAAAGACTATTGTGAAGCATAGTCTAAAAATTGATGACCGAGTTTACTGGCTCTTCTAGGTTCTGTGTGATAAGTTTAACTCACAATATGATCGATCTTTGTGTCCTTTGTGTCTTTGTGGTTCGTTCCACCCCCTCGCTAGGAGGAATGTATCTTAGAATACATTTTACCCACCAAGCCTGGGAGAGCCGTTTACTGCTATTGAGCGTGAATGCGTGGATGGAGTAAACGCTCGACCGGTTGACCGTTTTTTAAATGTTCCTCGACAATCTGATTGACATCCTCTGGTTTAACACGACAGTACCAAGTTTCTTCGGGAATAATTCTCACCGTGGGGCTAGTGCTACACTGTCCTTGACAACCACTGGTCATAACGATGACATCTTCTGGGAGCGCTGCCGTTTGCCAAGCTAAAAGAAGCTCGGACGCACCCTGCACCAAACAGGAAGAATGCTGACAGACCATCACAAATCGCTTTTGGGGATAAGACATATTACCTAAAAAGTTGCAAAATTAGATAGTTCCCTGGGTATATTTTTGGGGGGTCACTTTGGGGAAGCATAGTTTTATTTTGCCCCGAATCCCCGATACTGGCAACACAAAAAAAAGGGGCTGAAAATTAACCATCAATCTTTAAAATAGAATTGGGAGAAAAATTTAGTCAATCAAGAGGGTAAAAGTGGCATTCGCTAGTCATTGGATCATGTTAGGTTTATTACTGGGTTTTGCTGTTGCCCATAGCGGATTAGCCAGTTTACGAATGGGGGGAGAAGCTATCATCGGTGCGCGACTGTATCGGGTATTATTTGCCCTTGTGAGTATCCCTCTAGCAGTAATTTTAGTAGTTTATTTCTTCAATCATCGTTATGATGGTTTGCTTCTCTGGCAAGTACAGGGAGTAACCGGAGTTAAAACCCTAGTTTGGATACTTTCGGCCATTTCTTTTTTCTTTCTCTATCCTGCCACCTTTAACCTGCTGGAGATTGCCGCTATCCAAAAACCCCAGGTTCATCTCTACGAAACCGGCATTCTGCGCGTTACCCGTCATCCCCAGATGGTAGGACAGGTGATCTGGTGTATTGCCCATACCCTCTGGTTAGGGACAAGCTTTACCCTATTAACTTCCCTGGGTTTAATTGCTCATCATCTTTTTGCCGTCTGGCATGGCGATCGCCGGTTAGAGAACCGTTACGGAGAGGCATTTTTAAAGGTCAAAGAACGCACCTCAGTGGTTCCCTTTTTAGCGATTATCGATGGTCGGCAAAGTCTAAAATGGCAAGAATTCCTTCGTCCTGCCTATCTAGGAGTAACAGGGTTTATTTTACTCCTCTGGTGGGCGCATCCTTGGCTAATGCAAGCAACAAGTAAAATTTATTGGTGATTTTGCTCCCAACCCCTTTCCTGTTGATCCCGATTGGTGTAGAATGGCTTCTATATCAAAATAAAGTTTTCATAAAATACGTTTAGACATGATACTATCTGTCAACGAAAAGAGCTTCCCTAAGCTAGTTTTAGAATCTTCCCGTCCGGTTCTCGTGCATTTTTGGGCTCCTTGGTGTGGTTTATGTCGTTTAATCCAACCCACCCTCTTGTCTTGGCAAAATGACTGTCAAGGTGCGATTCAATTAGTCGGTGTCAATGCCGATAATAATTTTAAATTAGCTAATAGTTTTCGTCTGCGTAGTCTGCCTACTTTAATTCTCTTCGATCGAGGTGTTCCGGTTCACCGTCTGGAGGAAATTCACAGTCGCGAGGAATTGCAACAAACCCTGCGACTAATAGTCAAAAATCAAATCCCGCGTTCAGCTTAAGGGAAAGATATCTTTTCTGATGGGTTCTGTGGTTAAAATGTATTCTAAGATACGGTAACGCCGGTGGGTGAGTGGAACGAACCACTCCAGACACAGAGAACACAAAGATCGATCGCTCCTATATCAATTAAACTTATCACACAAAGAATAAGAGAGCCTCTGATGGGACTGGCAGAGATAATATAATGGGACAAAAGCTAGATAATCCCAATTCCTAAAACTCCCATAGTTCCCCCAGTTCAAAAAATTAGGAGGCTTAAAAAAATGCCGATTGGTGTGGCTGAATTTGTCGAAAATCAGGAAAATCGCTGTCCTGTGGTACTACTACTAGATACCTCTGGTTCAATGGAAGGGGAACCGATTAAGGCTCTCAATGATGGTATCAAAACCTTTCAGGAGGACGTGATGCGGGATATCCAAGCGACGTTGAGCGTAGAAACCGCCATTGTCACCTTTGGTAAGGGAGGGGTTAAAACCGTGCAAGATTTTGTCGGGATTGACCAATTTACGCCACCGACTTT
Organism: Microcystis sp. M083S1; assembly: GCF_020246405.1. Classification (NCBI taxonomy): domain Bacteria; kingdom Bacillati; phylum Cyanobacteriota; class Cyanophyceae; order Chroococcales; family Microcystaceae; genus Microcystis; species Microcystis sp. M083S1. The sequence continues at coordinate 1,635 of NZ_JADBTB010000243.1, read as the reverse complement.
AACCGCAGGAGACTTAACTCCCATGGGAAAAGCGATTGAATTGGCCTTAGATTTAATCGAAGATCGTAAAGCGATTTATAGAAATAATGGTATCCAATATTATCGCCCCTGGATATTTTTAATTACTGATGGTGCGCCTACGGATCAATGGAGTCTGGCGGCGCAACGGGTAAAACAAGCCGAAGCAGAAAATCGGGTTTTATTTTTTTCTGTAGGTGTTCAGGGTGCTGATATGGAGAAGCTTAAACAGATTTCTAATAATCCCCCCGTGTTACTCAATGGTTTAGATTTTCGGGAATTATTTCAGTGGTTAAGTAACTCAATGAAACGAGTTTCTGGTGGTAAAATTGGAGCGGCGATCGCTTTACCACCAGTGAATTGGGGACAAATCACCACCTAGAGGACAGTTAATTATGTGGAGAACATTATGTCAGTCGGTGGTCGGTAGTTTTCACGTCCAAACGGGATTACCCTGTCAAGATTATGGTGATTATAAGGTATTGGGTCAGGATGTTTTGATTGGAGCCGTAGCCGATGGGGCCGGTAGTGCCAAACATTCGGATTTGGGTGCGAAAATAACAGTTAAAGCAGCGCTGCAATTTTTAGAGTATAAGCTCAAAAAAACAGCATTAGCTGCCACTGGAACTGAAGCGGAATTAAAGGAAATATTCCGGCGACTGTTGGCTTATGTTCAGCAAATTCTCCAAGAAGAAGCCGAAAAAGAACAGTTAGACATTAATGATCTGGCGACAACTTTACTGGTTGTTTTGGTTACTTCAAAACGATTAGCGGCGATGCAGATAGGAGATGGTTTTATTGTGTTCAAACCTCTGGGAGGAAATTATCAGTTATTGTTTCAGCCTGACAAGGGGGAATACATCAATGAAACCACTTTTGTTACTTCTAGTAATGCTTTGGAGGATATGCAAATAAAAGTTTTAACCGAGCCAGTTGCCTTTATTTGTGTGGCGACGGATGGAGTGGAAAAGGTATCGATCGATTATAAAAATTGGCAGCCTTTTCCGCCTTTTTTTCAGCCATTAGAGGAATATTTACAACAGACAGAAACGCCATTGCAAGAAGATCTCGAAGAATTTTTAGAGCGGGAGGATTTAAATAAGTTAACAACCGATGATAAAACCTTACTCCTAGCTTTTTGTTCAGAAACCGGGTTTGTTTGACAAACCCGGTTTCTGGCTCTGGTTCAACCCAACCTATGATAAGACTATGGACTAAGTAAATCATGAAAATTGACGAATTACTCAAAAACAAACGAGAAAAAATTATTGCTATTGCGGCTAAACACGGCGCAAATAACGTGCGAATTTTTGGTTCTGTTGCACGGGGAGAAGCTGACGAAAAAAGCGATATTGATTTATTAATTGATTATTGTAGCGAACGTCGGAGTCCCTGGTTTCCCTTGCCGTTAATTCGAGAACTTGAAGCCTTGTTAGGCTGCAAAGTTGATATTGTTACCGAACAGGGACTTAAAGATAGAATCAGAGAGCGGGTACTAAAAGAAGCAATACCACTATGAGAGATGATAGCGAACGCTTGCGGGATATTTTAGAAGCAATTGAGCGTTTAGAAAAGTATGCTCGCCAGGGAAAAACCGTGTTTGAACAACAAGAATTA
>NZ_JADBTB010000242.1:0-4238 GCF_020246405.1 Microcystis sp. M083S1 | reverse complement strand
GTGGGGAGAATAAATAAAAATAATCTCCTGACGACCGGCTACTGACTCCTGACTCGGTTGAATTATGAACTGGGGTGATGGGGTGATGGGGGTGGGGAGAATAAATAAAAATAATCTCCTGACGACCGGCTACTGACTCCTAACTGCTGTTAACCAAAGTAATTACCGTCACTTCGGGGGGACAAAAAAGACGACCGGGAAAATAGGTTCCTAAGCCGCGATTAACATATAATTGATTTTCCCCGACTCGATGAAATCCCTCGGACCATTGCCAGTATCGGACTACTCTGCTGAACTGCCGGTGAAAGGGAACCCATTGATCATAGGGTTCAGGCAGCGAGCGCCTAAGTTTCTCTAAAACTATCGGTAGGGAACCCATACCGGGGATAGTCACTTGGCCTCCGTGGGTATGGCCGGATAACTGCAAATCCACGCGCCAATCCTTTAAAATCATAGCTGTATCGGGATTGTGGGAAAGGACGATTCTGGGTATATCGGGGGAAATTTGCTCGAGGATTTGCGGTAAAAATTCCCCAGACCAATAATCGGCCAATCCGACGATGGGAAAATTTTCGCCGTAGGGTGTGGCGATTTCATTCCAGAGTACCCGAATTCCCACGCTAGTTAGGGCTAATCTGACCGTTTCCCTTGCGTTGGGAAGATAACTGTCATGATTTCCTAAACAAGCATAAATACCCCCTTGACTTTTGAGAGCTTTTATGCTATCAACTAGGGCAAAAATTGGACTGGGACTATAGGTAATAAAATCCCCCGTCAGGAAGATGAGATCGGGTTTTTCCTGATTAGTAATGGCGATCGCTTCTTCTAGGACAGCTTCAGGCAAATGCTGTGCATCGCAGTGCAGATCTGACCACTGCACCAACTTGATCCCTTGCAGATGTGCCGGTAGGCCAGCAATTGCGATCGTTAATCTTTCTACCTGTAAGGATTCTAACCAAAAGGGTCGCATCGGTGAGCCGTTGTCGGTGAGTATGTCAAAAGTCTATCAATTCCCGATGGGGTTGTTGGGGGATGCTTCCACAAACATCCCTCTTTTGACCATTAGCCTTGAAATTTATCGATAATTCTCTCCATAGCGGCCTCGACGTTGGCACGACTATTAAAAGCCGATAGCCGGAAATAACCCTCTCCGGCGGCCCCAAAGCCAGATCCGGGGGTCCCCACCACATTACAGGTATGTAGCAGTTTATCGAAGAAATCCCAACTCGACAGACCCTGGGGCGTTTTTACCCAAACGTAGGGCGCATTTACGCCGCCATGCACTTCTAAACCGGCGGCGGTTAATTTTTCTCGGATAATTGTTGCATTTTGTAAATAAAACTTGACAAGTTCTTCTACTTGTGCCTGTCCTTCTGGGGAATAAACCGCCTCGGCCCCCCGTTGGACAATGTAGGAAACGCCGTTAAATTTGGTCGATTGCCGACGATTCCACAGTTTCCAGAGTTGCACATCCGTCCCGTCGGCCGCTTTGGCCATGAGACTTTGGGGAACCACGGTTAAAGCGCAACGGGTCCCGGTAAAACCGGCATTTTTAGAAAAAGAGCGAAATTCGATCGCACATTGCCGCGCCCCCTCGATTTCATAGATGGAATGGGGTAAACTGGCATCGGTGATAAAGGCCTCATAGGCCGCATCAAAAAAGATAATCGATCCGTTGGCCCTAGCATAATTGACCCAAGCTGTCAAATGTTCTTTGGTAGCCGTGGCCCCGGTGGGATTGTTGGGAAAACAGAGATAGATTAAATCGACTTTTTCCGCCGGAATCTGGGCAGTAAAGTTATTTTCGGCGGTAATTGGCAGATAAATCAGACCCTCGTATTCGCCGCGTTCGTTGACCTCTCCCGTGTGTCCGGCCATAACGTTAGTATCAACGTAAACGGGATATACTGGGTCGGTCACGGCGATCGAGTTATTATCCCCAAAAATATCGAGAATATTGCCCGTATCGCACTTAGAACCGTCGGAAATAAAGATTTCATCGGCACTTATCTCACAACCGCGAGCCTGAAAATCATTGACAGCGATTTTCTCCCTTAACCAAGCATAACCCTGTTCTGGCCCGTAACCCTTAAAGCTAGAGCGATCGCCCATTTCCTGCACCGCTTTGATCATGGCCTCGCGACAAGCTAGGGGCAAAGGTTCGGTGACATCCCCAATCCCCAGACGGATAATATTAGCATCGGGATTGGCTGCCGCAAAAGCTTGGACTCGTCGGGCAATTTCCGGGAAAAGATAACCCGCTTTTAGTTTTAAGTAATTACTGTTAATGGTTGCCATAATTATTCTCGTTTCAGTCGCAACCTTTAATTTTATAACAGTCAGTCGTCGGCCGTCAGTTTCGATCGCCCTCCTTCACGGACTAGGATTGGGTGTGGCCTGTTGTCTTTCGATATACAATCAGAGAAAAACCTCTTAATAACTGACATTAGTATGGGTGAATCAAAACGTCGTCAATCGGCCCTGGGTGATAAATATGGACAGGAAGAAAATATCCTGCCTTGGCTACCGATTACCAAAAGTCAAGCATCCCAAGCTTACAAGTTAACCACTAGGGGTGCCTGGATTGGTATAGGAGTTTTAGCCGGGGTTTGGCTAGTTATTCGTTTTGTCGGGCCGGCCTTCGGTTGGTGGAATGTCCAATAAGGGACTTGCGTGGGAATAATATCCCAGGCAGAAAATCGCTCTGTAGAAGAATCAGACCGGCCAAAAGGCACATTATCAAAGCGCAAGTCCCCAACATCTCGAAGGCTCTCTCCCCCTACTTAGGGTGATCAGCAAACCTGAGCGCTCGGAGGGCGCAAGCTTTGCGCCCCTACAGTAACTGATTTTGTCCACAATGTAGGGGCGAACTGCGTTCGCCCAAAAGGTACATTATCAAAGCGCAAGTCCCTTACTGTTCACTGCTCACAGTAAAAAACTCCCCACCAGAAAATTAATTTTATTGGTTTGCCAATATCTGGTCATCGATCGCCCAGTCTATTTCTTGCCGATCGCGACCGGAAGCGAGATAATCATTCTGGAAGGAGTCTGCTAAACCACTGACGAGATCATATTCAGGCTGCCAGTTTAACTCCCGGGTGGCCTTATTAATATCAGCGTAAAAATGTTGAACCCGCAGGGGGAAAGGTTTCTTTTTGCCGAAGTCAAATTTTTTGGGGTTATAGTTAACAATCTCGATTTCCTCGGCATTTTTCCCCATGGCTGCCGCGCAAGCTTTCGCTAAACCGTTAAAAGTTACATAGCGATCGCCTGAAATATTATACACTTGACCGATAGCCTGAGAATTACCCAATACTGCGGCCATGGCCTTAGCTAGATCGACAACGTGACCGAATTGGGTAAAATGTTCCCCATGACCAGGTATAGGAATAGGACGATTACGAACCAAACGGTCAAAAAACCAAGCTTCTAGGTCATTATAGTTGCCCGGTCCGTAGATATAAACCGGACGGATGGAAGTCCAGGGTAAACCCATCTCGCTTAAATAGTTTTCTGTCTCGTGTTTTCCCTTGTGGCGACTTTTGGGATCTAGTTTATCCCCTTCTTTATGGGGCATTTGGTCGGATTTTAAATAAACCCCCGCCGAGCTAACATAGACAAAATGCTGGATTCTGTCGCCAAAAATCTCGACGAGGGGCTGAGTATCACTTAATTCTCTGCCATTATTATCGAAAATTGCCTCAAAACTCTCATTTTTAAGCTTTTCTTTCAGTTGCGCTGGGTCAGTGCGATCGCCATGAATCTGTCGTACTCCGGCAACCGGAGCCGGTTTATTGCCACGATTGAATAATACCACCTCATGACCCTGTTCTACTAACACTTTAGTCAAAGAAACACCGATAAATCGGGTTCCACCCATAATTAAAATTTTCATAAGTCGCCATTGTCAATATCAAGGTTATATTATCCCTCGATCGGTGCAGTTTGTGGCTTGTTAGTTGTTGGGTTTTGGGGGTATCCCTTAACTATAATACTAAATCGGTTGAGGAGAGGCACTCTTGGGATAGGGAGAATAAGTAATCAGGTTTTAATAACCGGATTTAGTCTGAATTGGCGAAGTTTCGGTAAAATGAAGGTAATTAGGGTCTGCTGAATAAATCTAAAAACCTTGCTGGATAAGACTTTTAGCCTTTTTTGAAATCCAAAAGTACCAGATATGGGAGTGATCAGGGGGAAATTCAGCTACTTTTTCCCTGAAAATTAGGTAATTGACCCCC
>NZ_JADBTB010000241.1:0-4004 GCF_020246405.1 Microcystis sp. M083S1 | reverse complement strand
CTGAAATGGGGCGAAAGTCTGTGGACTCTGTGTAAGACAGTACATGGTTTTTTAACTGTGGTATGCGACGGTGGTGGAAGCAGAAACTTAAATCGTGAGGTTTAGGAATCGCCGCACTTTTAGGGCGGCGAGGATGTCAAGCTTGACGGTGTAACTTGTTGCATCGGGACTGACTTATTTATCGCTATTACCCAATTCTGCTAAAGCAGTCCCGGTGAGGCGACAAATTTGCCACTCTTTGAAGGCCTTAGCCCCCATTTTTCCATAAAAATCGATCGCCAGTTGATTCCACTCTAAGACAGTCCATTCTAAAAGTCCTGCATCCCTAGCGACGGCAATTTTAGCCACAGCCATTAGTAAAGCTTTCCCGATACCTTGACTGCGATAATCGGGTAAAACGAAGATATCTTCCAGATAAATCCCCGGTTTAGTTATAAAGGTGGAATAGTTAGCAAAAAATAGGGCAAAACCGACTATTCTACCCCCTACTTCCGCCACCAATGCTTCGATGTAGGGTTTTTCCCCGAATAAATGCTCCCCTAAAGCTTGACTATTTCCTGTCATTAAATGGCTGAGTTCTTGATAGGCTGCTAAGGCAACAATTAAGTCAAAAATATCCTTGACATCGGTAGCAACGGCAGCACGGATGGAATAATTCATGATTGCTGGTCAAATCTTGATTTTAATGCTGATGATGTTTATGGGGAGATTCAGCCGGGGGAGAATTAAGATTGGAAAAATGGCCGTTATTTAATCCCATGCCAACGCTACCAATACTGAAAAGTCCCATGGAAACAAAACCGGCCGCAATTGTCCCCATGGCCACGGTTCCAATGGAAACTATTCCCATAGGAACAATACCGATGGAAATAACGCCCATGGGAACAATGCCAATAGAAATTATACCAGTGGGGGCAATACCGATCGACAACCATTTTCGTCCGGAATTACCACAACTATTCTCTTTTTCTTGACCTAGATTGGAGTCCATGCTTTTAATCCCGAAGATGCTTTGAGCCTTACCATCCTAGGTTAGGGGTAGAATTCTTGTCAAAAGACCAGTAGTCAAAATGAAAGTTAATTTTTTATAAAAACTATTGACTTTTCATCTCAGTTATGTATTGGCGGGATACCGGCCACGTCGAGAATTTTCGGGACTAAATCCTCCCGTTTAATCGCCATGATGTGGACACCTTGACATAACTGCTGGGCTAATTTTATTTGTTCGGCGGCGATTTTGATGCCTTCTTCGAGGGGATGGGGTGCGTCGGCGAGTCTTTGAATGATCTGGTCGGGAATTTGTACCCCCGGCACATTTTTATTTAAAAATACGGCATTTTTAGCTGATTTTAACAGAAAAATCCCCGCTAGAATCGGTTTATCGGCCAGCGAGGCCACCTGCCGCATGAACTTATCAAGACACTCGAAATCCGTAACTAATTGACTTTGAAAAAACTGCGCTCCTGCTTCGATTTTACGCTCAAAACGGCTTTGAAGACCAGACCAACTTTTTGACTGCACATCGACGGCAGCCCCAGCAAAAAGTTCTAGGCGTCCATCGGGTAAAGATTTATCGTTAAAGTCAAAACCTTTATTTAATTTATCGATTAATTTTAACAAACGTACCGATTCTAGGTCAAAAACTGCCCTAGCTTTGGGGTGATCTCCTGCTTTGACGGGATCTCCAGTTAAAGCTAGTATATTTCTCAATCCCAAAGCATGAGCGCCCATGAGATCTGCTTGTAATCCGATCACATTGCGATCGCGACAGGCTATTTGACAGATGGGTTCGATGTCGTGTTGATAGAGAATAGCGGAGGCAGCCAGAGAGGACATTCGCACTACGGCGCGACTGCCATCGGTAATATTAGCCGCATGAACGCGATTTTTTAGCCAGAGGGCCATTTCTAGCATATGACTGGTATTACCCCCTTTCGGGGGAGTAATCTCGGCTGTAATCAAAAATTCTCGGTCTTGAACCGCGCGTTGTAAACGAGTAGTCATCAATTTATCTAGGTTTTAACCATAAATTTTATAGCAGATTTAGCCCGGAAATGGCTCTTAGGGAAGCAATGATCATCGGGCTGCTTTATACTGGTCGGTGTCAGCACCTGGCTGATATCAGATAAGTTAACTGGCAGGAAAAAATTTTTAATGTAGTATAATACACGGACAGTTTAACCAAATCCGTTTACAAGTGTAAAGGACAACGGATTCGATCGAGCGATCATGCAAACTCTTCCTCCTCCTACTAAAGACAAAGACGCAATCATGACCCATCCCCTTAAAATCGTCGCTTTAGGAGATAGCCTTGTGTATGGCTATGGCGACCCCGTGGGTGGCGGTTGGGCCGAGCGCCTACGTCGTTTGTGGATGGAAAGTGCCGGTCATACCCTGTATAATTTGGGTATTCGCGGCGATCGAGTGGTACAAGTGTCCGAACGCTTAGAACAGGAATTTCGTCTCAGGGGGGAAATTCGCAATCGTCTTCCTGACCTGATTCTTCTCTCCGTCGGTGTTAATGATACAGCCCGTTTAGGCCGGCCCGATGGTCGCACTTATACCGATCACGATCTTTTTCAAACTCAAATCGAACATTTACTCACCCGGGCCCGTTCTCTTTGCCCGGTTTTGTTTATAGGTATGATTCCCGTGGATGAGCGGAAAATGCCCTTTTTAGATTGTTTTTACTTCAACCATCGCGATCAGTATCGTTTTAAGGAAACCACTAAACAAGCTTGTCTAGAGCAAAATATTCCCTATCTCGATTTATTTGATCTCTGGATGGACCGGGGTGATCTGTGGTGTCAAGAAAGATTAATGCAAGATGGACTTCATCCCAATGTCCAGGGCTATCAATCAATTTTAGAGGATATTTTAAACTGGTCGCCCCTCACCTCCTTTGTCGGTGTGGATGGTTTTATTCAACCGTTCACAGGAATTGCAGAAAAGTGATGTCCTCTGTTCTCAGTGGTTCTAGCGGCGCTACGGAAACGAGAAGATCCGGTAATATAACTGAACTTACCCCCTACATATCTACTACAATGCTGAACAGACAATTGCGCTACTCGTTCAAAATGTAGTAAATTAAGGGGCAAAATTTGCCAATCATTGCTCTAAATTTGTGACGCAATCAATTCTCGAAAAGGTGAATCAAAAGTTAATTTTTCCAGACTATATTTGATCGTCATTTTCCCAAAACTACCTTAACTAAGATAAACTAGATTTTCTCTTTCATTAATCATAATTTTATGGTTGTCTCTCAATTGTTTATTATTAGTGACATACCAAAGAAATACATGACTATCTATTAAAACTTTGAGCATAATTATTGATAATCTTCAAAATCAGTTAAAGGGGCATCAAAATCATCGGCTATCCAAAATTTTCCCGCAGCACTTCTCGGTTGAAGCGGTGGTTTCTTGGCTAACTTTACAGGACTTAATTTAACTACAGGTTCATTATTTTCTGTGATGATAATTTCTTCACCTTTAAGTACAGCTTCCAATAACTCATTAAGTTGATTTTTTGCTTGTTTTAATTCAACTGTAGTCATTAGTTTACCTCACTGATCAACAACACAAACATTAGTTTAATCTCAATCAAGAAAAGCGATGGATTAAGTTATATCTAGGGTTTGCTGAATAAATGTGAAATGTAGGCAAGGTAAGAGTTTTGTGGCTTTACGAGCGAAACAGGTGCAAATTTTGAGAGAATCGTCGTTCAAAACCTTGCGTCTTCATCGGCCCGCGTCCTGTAGGGGCGAAGCATTCGGGCAATAACCTATCGGTGAAACCGTAGATTTTCTATCCGAATGCTTCGCCCCTACTTTTTGCCGCAAACCCTATCTATATCCTTACTTTTAATCATCGGAAATTTTGGGTCTGAAACCCCGCCGTTCTAGGTTGGCTTTACGTTAGAATTAAAAGGCCAGTCTCGAAAACCAAGTGGACGGCGCAGCACCTTGAAAACTCGGCTTAGGGGGTTCCGACCAGAAAAGCTTG